>MAGU01000001.1 GCA_001717025.1 Candidatus Methanomethylicus oleisabuli
GGGCAGAGAATGGGATTGGGCAGGATAGGGCAGAGAATGGGATTGGGCAGGATAGGGCAGAGGATATGGGGCGCAGATCCGCACACTGGGGCAGGAGCGCCGGTCTTTTACGAGTAATGAGTGTTTTTAACGAACTTTTAATAAAAATGGATATAAATCGCTTCCCCAAAAGCAATGGCAGGTGAAGGCAACGTCAGACGAAGTCGTTGAGGAACTAAGGCAGATACGCAAGCTGCTGGAGCCGAAGCCTGCGCCGCCTGCTCCGCCGCCTGCGCACAAGAGCCTCTTGGATGAGTTCAAGGAGTTCCTGAAGAATTACAAGGTCCTCGGCTTGGCAGTCGCGTTCATCATGGGTATTTACGTTGGCAACCTAGTGCAGTCGATGGTCAAGGCTTTCATCATGCCATTGATAGGCCTGGCGATACCCAACATGTCAGACTTGGCTACGCTGACGATTGCGGTGGGGAACCAGAACTTCCTGATCGGCGACTTTTTGGTCAACCTGCTCACGTTCGTTGTTGTCGCGTTTGTCATCTTCCTTATCGTCAAGATTGCCAAATGGATGAAGATAGAGTGATGATGAGGGGAGAAAGAAGGCGCCTTTCCTATCTTATTTTTATTTTTTGCCCCCATTTTAATGCGCATTTCAATTATCAGTTTTAGCACCATTTTCTTGTTCAGTTTCGTTTTCATTTTTAGTTTTGCCTCCCTTTTACGTCAAACGCTAAATACGTGCCGCGACCAGAGTTAATGCTGGAGTTGAGGATGTGACATACATGGCATCCGCCGGCAAGGTGAAGGCCGCCGAGGTGGCGCTCTCTGAGGTTAAGGACGGCATGGTCCTTGGCATAGGGACCGGGTCTACCGTCGCCGTATTCATCGATCTGCTCGGGAGGAGGGCGGCGGAGGAGGGGCTGAGGCTGATGGGCGTGCCGACTTCCTACCAGTCCGCATACCTCGCGGCGGGGGCGGGCATCCCGCTCACGACCCTCGACGAGCACCCCGTGCTTGACCTGGCGGTCGATGGTACCGACGAGGTCGACCGCAGGCTTAACCTGATCAAGGGAGGTGGAGCGGCGCTCACTAGGGAGAAGATAGTCGACTCGGCTGCCAAGAGGTTCGTCGTCATCGCCGACGGCTCGAAGCTGGTCGAGGCGCTTGGCGCTAGGACGGCACTGCCTATCGAGGTGATGCCGGTCGCCCGCAGGACCGCCATGGAGAGGATAAGGCTGCTCGGCGGCGAGCCGAGGCTGAGGGACGGGGGCGGAAGGAAGGACGGCCCGTGCATCTCCGACAACGGCAACTTCATCGTAGACGCCAAGTTCAAGGCGATAGCCGATGCGGCAGGTCTTGAGCGCAGCCTCAAGCTCATACCCGGCGTCGTCGAGGTCGGGCTCTTCGTCGGCATGGCTAACACGGCATACATTGGCGGGG
>MAGU01000011.1 GCA_001717025.1 Candidatus Methanomethylicus oleisabuli
GCAAGGCTGAAAGCGCTGGCAGGGCACTCGTGAAGGTGAACCCAAGAGGCGCGGGCAGAGAGCATAAGCACGGCGGGCTCGACCGTGACTATAATGCTTCGCTCAACATTCTTGAGCGCGGCTTAGCGGGGTTGGGACGACCCTCTGCGCCTGTCGAGATAAAGCCTCTACTGCCCGTGGCAGCAAGCCAAATCGTTGAAGCAGGAAGCCCACAACCCTTTAGGGGTGGGCAGTTCACTAAAAAGGGAGTTATGGCTGCTCGATGTACCATTCAAGATGTGCATAGCCGGACCGTCCTTTGGGAAACCGGTGCACGCGGGAACAGGAGCATGCTGGTGGTACGACTCGGTGATGCCTGCCATGGCTTAAGGGATCCTCTATACGGTGGCCTCGTCTGGCAGATGTGCTGTAATCCAGTACCGCTTGATCTTATCTGCACCCACACGTCATGCTGCTAGAGATTTGAGGCCCCGCTCTCACCCAACGTGTCGCTGAAGGGCTTGCATCGTGGGCAGAAAGCGATGCCAAACTGTACACATTGCTAACGGAAGGGACGGAACGCCCATTCTAACCGCGGCGTCGGCGATGCATCTTATTACCTCGGCACGCTCAAGGATATGTGCTAAGGAAGCAATTTGTTGACGAGAAGGTAGTTCATGATGGCTGCACCCACACATGGTGAGCTGTTGAGGAGGGTCTCTGCGGCGATTATCGCGGGTGACGGTACCGGTCGGGAGGCGGTGCAGATCTGCCTTGACGCTGGCATACCGGTTGACGAAATTTTATTCAGGGGGGTGATCAGCGCATGGGAAGAGTTCTGCGAGTGGTATGCCCGTGATCCCATGGGTGCGCTGAAGAAGTGGCTCGACTGCTTCAACACCACCTACGGTGCGCTCAGGACGTTAGAATCGCGGTTACCTCCAGCGGGGGCGTTCGCCCCGGCGATTCTCGTCTGCACTGCGAGGGGAGAGAACCACGTGCTCATGCGGGACATTATATCCGTCCTCCTTAAGGCTAGAGGGCTCAGGGTCTACAGCTATCGAAAGGGGCTGACCATGGACGAGGCTTATGAGGCGATGGTCGACCGCACCCTGCAGTATGTCGTCATCTCATGCATCCAAGACGACGCCATCAAGTCTGCTAGGGATCTGATCGAAGGAATAAGGGCTCGTCGCCCCGATGTCAAGATCATCGCGGGTGGGCCCAACGCCGATCAGATCTATCCGGACGCCGTCGCGCGAGACATCGAATCGCTCATTGCAATTATCAATCATGGATGAGACGCCTTTGCCTATGTCGCTTATTCTCGGCTTGCTCGTCTGCACAAATTATCATTCAACATTAGAAAATTATTTATATTAAATTAGAAATTTGTCTGTGACGGTGTATTTTTTGGTCAATGGCTATGGCAATCTCAAGCACGAGATTGTCGATCCTGATTTATGCACGCTCTGCGGTGCCTGCGAAACCGCATGCCCCGTGAACGCCATAAGCATAACTGCGGATAGAAACTATCAGCTCTTCGACTGCTCTGAAAACTTCGATAGCTGCAGCATCTGCCATGAGGTGTGCCCGCACACCGCCCCAAACCTTGATGAGGCATTCAAAGAGCTCTCATCCGCGCCTTATTCGCTACCCGGAATAGGGCGTTTCCTTACTATAAGAACCGCAAGGAGCAACTTTGAGGATATCCGGCACATAACCCGGAGCGGCGGCGTCGCAGCCGCGCTGTCTATATGCGGAATCGAGACCGGGCTAGTCGACGCCGTTGTGTCGTCTGAGACAAAGAATCTCGACGACATGCCCACGCCGCAGAAGTTCAAGATCCCCATGGTTACCGACTACCTGCCTTCGATGCTCAATGTTGAGTTCCACCCTGCTGCAGTCGCAAAGGCATACGATTCGGTCGTTAAAGGTTATACCCGCTCCCGCGTTGCCTTCATCGGCCTCCCATGTCATATGACCGCTCTCAGGAAGCTTCAGCTGTTCGGGCACAAATCAAGTGAACCGCTAGGGTTCCTCATCAGCAGATTCTGCCTGTGGAACCCACAGTCAATGAAAGCCTTCTCCTCGCTGCTCCGTGCCAAGGGGGTCCAGCTTGATACCATTGATGAGATCAACCTCGGCGATTCCATCAGGCTAAAGTCGGACGTCAACGCCTTCGACATACCCCTGGCTGAGATCTGGGAATGCATCCGGGAGGGGTGCAGGATTTGCATGGACTTCACTGGCGCCTTCTCAGACGTCTCAGTCGGTCGCGTGGAGGGGATCTCGAAGGACTGGTCAGTCCTGATCGTTCGCACGAAGAAGGGCGAAGAGTTGGTCGAGCGGGCCGAGCGTGAGGGCTATCTCGAGAGCGCCAACCTGCCGCATGCTGCGGAGGTGGGGATCCGATCAATTGCTTTCAGGAAGAAGGCGCTGGCAAAGCAAGAGGTTTACGAATCCAAGAGGGGCGTAATGGCACCTGGTGCCTTTGAGATAATGGAGCGGTGCATACCTTAATCGGGTCGTTTACCATTCTAACTTCTAAACTATCTTTTTCTGCCTCTTGCTTACCGTGATCTCGTCTACGCTCTTCAAGGCGGTGCCATTCTCCGTGAGCACTTTCAGCACATCGTCATAGCATATGCCTTGGCCCGACAGCGTCATCCTTACCGTCTCCGTCCTCATGTCCGTCTCTGTAACGCTTATCATCACATCTTCTACACACTCGATGTTGCCGATGGCCTTGGCAAGTTCGGCGAGAGAGATCTCACGTGGCTTTAGCGCATCAATGACCAGCTTCTTAATGTCGATACTCAACATGCTCACCATCATTAAAATTATTGCTGTCTGTTACCTTATCAAACTTTTGGAATCAGAATCCAGTATAGTATAGCAGGACAACGACGCCAATGCCTATCATCAGCGTCATCAAGCCGTACTTCACAACGTTGGTCTGAGAGATCTTCCCCAGGAATGCACCGAGCAGCGCCAAGATCGTGAGGTTAACGAGAACCGCAGTAATCATCGCATAATCAAGAAGGAACGTGTTGGGCAGCATCTCGTGGAAGAAGAATGGCAGTATGGTTATGGATATTGTGACGGCAGGCGAGATGCCGTCAATAAGTGCCAGCATTATGATTGTAAACTTCGATGCCCTGTAGAGAAGGCTTCCGTTTATATCCATCATTATGGAGTGCTCGATATCCTTTATCTTTTTGGCCCTCTCTGCCCGCTCGGAGAGGTACACCCCTACGAAACCCGAGATGCCCGTGGCGATTGCCAGCCCAATTCCCGCATTGATTATTACGCGGGCGCTCACATTGCCGGTCGAATATGCCGCCACTATGACCCCTAATATTGCTAGGGCTCCGTCAAAGGAGTTCATCACGAAGTAGCGCCTGTAGAGGCCACCCGCTTCGGCGATCTTGGTGTATTTATTGATCTTCGCCTTCAAGGCTTCAAGCCTGCGGCGGGGGTCTCCAATGTTTACCATCCTATATTCAACCTATTCCGAATACTCTGTGGGGTCACTCATGCGTGCTTCTGCGAATGCCCTCTTCCTATTAAGGCAGGACTCGCATATGCCGCAATGCTTGTTGCCTCTCCTATAGCAGCTCCATGTCATCTCAAAAGGCACGCCCAGCTCTTTGCCAAGCTTGAGAACCATGGTCTTACTTAACGAAATAAGGGGCGCCTTTATTCTAATATCTTTATCTGTCCCTATCTTGGCGGCCTCCTCGAATGCTTTGACGAACCCCTCACGGCAGTCAGGATAGTGTTTGGCGTCCGACTGCTGCGCCCCATACAGCACCATAGTGGCTCCTATGGAATCGGCATAGGCAACTGCGATAGCTATCATGACGCCATTCCTGAATGGGGCGACAAGCGAACTCGCAAACTCGCCCGTCATATGCATGCCTTCATCGGTAAGGGCGGTGGCGCCCATGTAGATGTCCCTCATGCTCGAGAGGTCAAACCTCTTCCATTCTGCCCCGGCGCGCCTAGCGAGCTCTTCGGCGCACACGATCTCAGCCTCTGCTAGTTGCCCGTAGTCGAACGTCAGCGCATTGACGTGGTAACCTTTTGTGCATGCAAGGTATAGTACGACTGCGCTGTCTGGTCCCCCTGACAGCACAACCACCGCCCTCTCGCCTGGATATGCGTTTCGCAGCACCGTCTCCCATGACTCATTAGACATCTTTCCCAAGCACCCTCTTCATACTCTTATAAAGCAGATAACCGATGCCCATCGTTGCGATCCCTATACCTATGAACAGATAAACGAAGGTTATTACGAACGGTACATCATAGACAAGCACAAGCAGTACCCCCACCCATGCGGAGATTATTGCGGTATACGCCGTAAGCCCCGCCATGACCGATATGTTCCTGAGCTTTAGGACTATTATCAGCGCCACAAATGTCGGAATCACGCTCAGGAGGTCCAGCGGACCCAGCGGACTCGGTATGTTTCCGATCAGGACCCCGACAGTAACCCCGACCACGCCGGGCCACCCCACCAATGGCACTATTCCAACGAGGGCGTCGGCTACCCTGATCTGTATTTGCCCATAACTTGCAGGCGCGAGCGAAAAAACCAGTGCGACGTATGTCGCAGCGATTATAGCACCATAGACGAGCGATCTTGTTCTGTTTTGGCATACGTTCATACTTTGCCCCCCACGCCGGGTTTTGTAATAAGGCGGAACGGGTGGAGGCAACCACTCACCCGCCTCTCTGACTAAGGTCAAAGCGTTGAGTAATAAGCATTCCTTTCCTCTTCGGCATCGGTCTGGTTACTGCCATCCTGCCGCCTCGGACCGTCTAACACTTCAGAAAGCATATTGCGGAAGGATCGCCTTGCGTTCCGGTGCCAGCCAAGACACCGTGGTCGGGGATGGGGTCGTCATTGCCGAATATGCGTATTGGCGCCGCGGGATCTGTGTTGACTAAGAAGAAGGGCAATCGGATCACTACTCTTTTATCGTGGGGGCAACTGTTGATAATCGGTGCACTGCCATGCCGTTCGCTCGAAGGATTACCCGGCTGAAGGAGTCCGGGACTCTCAAAATCTTGGATATTGTCAAGGCGCTCCAGGCAAAAGGCGCCAGCATCATCCAGCTTGATGTGGGCGAGCCAGACTTCAGAACCCCTGACAATGTATCTGAGGCTGCGAAGGCCGCCTTGGATTCGGGCTTCACCCACTACACCCCCAGCGCGGGCTTGCCGGAGCTAAGGGACGCCGTGGCCGAGAAGTTGCGCCTCGAGAATCGCCTTGATTGCGAGAGCGCCAACGTAATAATAACGCCCGGCTCCAAGCAGGCGCTCTTCTACGCCGTGATGGTCACTGTTGATGAGGGCGACGAGGTCATCGTGCCTACCCCGGCATGGCCATCATACATGGAGATGGTAACTGTGGCAGGAGGAACCGTGAGGGAGGTCCCGTGCAGTGCCGGATTCGGTCTGGACCTGGAGGCGCTGAAGGAGGCAGTTTCTGAAAGGACCAAACTGATCATCCTAAACTCCCCGAACAACCCGACCGGGTGCGTGTACTCCGATCAAGAACTGCGTGCCGTGACCGAGATTGCGTGTGAACACCGGATCCAAGTGATCTCCGACGAGATATACGAGAGGATACTGTACGAGGGCTCATACAGGAGCCTCGGGACATACCCCGGCATGGCAGACCTGGCGATAACGATCAACGGGTTCTCGAAGACGTATGCCATGACCGGGTGGCGCGTCGGCTACGCGGCGGGACCGAGGGAGCTGATCTCTGCGATGAACAAGCTCCAGCAGCACTCCGCGAGCTGCCCCCCCTCATTTGCACAGAAGGGCGCGCTGGAGGCGCTGAAGCCCGAGACGCCCGTCGCGCCGATGGTGGCAGAGTTCAGGAGGAGGAGGGACTACCTCTGCGCAGAGCTGTCGAAGATGAGGGCGTTCCGGGTCGCGCCCCCCAAGGGCGCATTCTACCTCTTCCCCGATATCTCCGAGACCGGCATGCCCTCGTCAAGGCTCGTCGAGCTGCTGCTTGAGAAGGCCGGCGTGAGCACGACACCTGGGGAGCCGTTCGGCGGGTTCACGAGCAACCTGCGCATATCCTATGCGAACTCTATGGCCAATCTGGAGGACGCCGTGAACCGCGTGCGGGGCGTGCTTGAGCCGATGGGGCTCGCATGAGCTCCATTGCGGCACTCCGCACGCTCAAATACGTGGCAGCACTAATGATATCAATGAGGGTCCCCGATGGGAGACGTACTTAAGAATCCGCACCGCCGGAAGATACTCGAGATCCTCTCGACGAGGAAGGCTGCCACCCCGAAGGAGATCTCCGAGGAGCTGAAGATAGGCGTCCCGACGGTATACTACCATCTCGAGCTGATGAAGGGATACGTCCAGAAGACGGCGCGGGGCGAGTTCTCTGCAACCGAGCGCGGCCTGGAGCTCTACAAGGCCACGCTGAAGGAGGGCATGTCCTCGCAGAAGGCGCCAATGGGGCAGATCATCCCCTACCGCTTCTTCAGCGCGCTGGCGTCGTCGCCCCGAAGGTTCCTGCTCCTGAGCGCCGCCATCGGGGCCGGCGAGTACGCCTTCTGCCGCCTCCTGCTCTTCCGGCCCTACCTCATGAGCTACTCGCGCTCGATAGACGTCCAGTCGCTGCCCCTCTACTACCTTGCAAACATCGCGACCCTCTTCCTCATCCTGGAGGCATTCTCCTTCCTTGCGACCAAGCGGCTGGGAGGGGAGCTCCCGCTCCTCAACGGGGTTATGCTCTCCAGGCTCCCCCTGATGATAATCGTGGTCGACCCCCTCTTGGGTAACCTGCAGTTGCTCTCGCTTGCGGTAGTCGCACTCGGGCAGCTCGCCTCCGTCTACGCCCTCTCGATGTCCCTCTCCCTGTCGAAGGGGATCAGGCAGGAGGCCGCCCTGATAATCTGTCTTGTGATCCTCTACCTCAACCTCTTCTTCTACCTGTAAAACGGGCTGCAGGGTCCCGGCGAATAAGAAAGGAGCAGAAGAGGAGGAGGCGAATGCTGAAAAATTAAAGGATGATAAGATGAAAGATAAACGATAAAAAATAACAAATAACAAATAATAAATAAAAAAAGGGCCGCCAATGGTCTCTTGGCGGCATATGGTGGGTCATGCTCTGCTTTACTTTGCTAGGCTAGGCTGCCGCCGGGTTGCGCCTCACCGCGAGGATGATGGCGACCACGCCGAGCATGACTGCGCCCCCCGCAACCGCGAGGCTGCCCGCATTGCCCCATGTCGGCATGGACGGGATTACAAGGATGCTCGCGATCCCTCCCGCGCCTGCCCCAAGGGCGACGAGGTACTTCGCCCCGCTGCCGTCGCCTGAGCCGCCGCCCTCAACGCCTATGCTCGGATCGTGGACCAGCGTCCCGTTGAAGTACGGATAGCACACGTATATCCTGACGTGGTTGCCTCCGCTGCGGTATGATGCGGTCACATTGACGAGCTGCCCCTCCCCTGACTCGTTGGTCACTATTGCATACGGGACGAAGTCGAAGAAGCCCCCGATCGTGCTCTCGTTCGAGAGCTTCAGCCTGGCGGAGAGCGCCTTCATGAACGGCTTGCCCGCTATCGAGCTCGAGATGAGCGACGGCGTGAAGGTCAGCTGGGTGGCCTCGTCGTCATCACCGCTCACGGATATGCTCTGCGGCTGCCTCCCGTAGCTGAATGTTGCTGCCCTGGCTGAAGTTGAGTTCACGCCACTTAAATCGCCATACAGCGGCTCCGGGTCAGTGTAGTTCGTGCTGACCGCCGCCGCGTCGACCCAGAGCGCAAGCGCCGGGCTCACCGTGAGGTAAGTCGTGTTGAGCCTCGAGATCGTCTTTGGCTCAAAGTTCCAGTCCCAGCCGTCCACAACGAAGTCCATCTTGATCTCCCCCGCGCCTACGCTGTAGCTGTACGACTGCCCGCCTAGGCTGAACGTCTCCTCGACCGGGCTCGAGTATATCCTGACCACGAGCTTGACGTTCCCCTCCGCGAAGCCGAACTTCTGCGGCGCCTCCGAGAGGGTCATCGTGAATGTCAGCCCTATCACGTCGCTGCCCTGGACGATGTTGGATATCTCGCTCATCTCCCAGGTGCAGGATGCGAAGTTCAGGATCGCCTGGTGGAAGCCGTGTGCGAACTCCTCCTTCAGCGCCTCCCTCTCCTCCACCGTCTTGTCTATGATGATCCTCGGCTCCTGTATGCCGATGCTGATCAGCGCCCTGCCGTCGCTTATCGCCTCCGAGAGGGCGTCTGCAACCTCGCTCAGCGCTGCGTCGTCCTGGATGAGCCCGATGACTGCCTCCGTGCTTGCTATCGCCCGGTCTATCGCCTGGAGGGCGCCGGGGTCGGTCACCATGACCCGCAGGCTCTCGTAGTAGTCGAGCACGCCCTCAAGCTGGCAGATGACCGCGGACATGTTCGCCCTGTTGTTCTGGAGGCTGATCTTCGATGCCAGGAGCCCGCTGCTCGCCATGAACGCCTTCGAGAGGCCCCTCTCTGCGTCGCCGAGCCGGCTCAGGTCGTACGCGTTGGCCCGGTCGATGAGGATCTCGAGGAGCTCCCTCTCAGCCATGTTGGACATTTGGAAGGCGGAGCCGTTTATCTGGACGTACTCAATGAGACCCTTGTACTGGAGGACGTACCTCTCGCTTGTGTCGTTGTTCGCCCACCAGACGAACGCCGGCTTAGTCCCGTTCCTCTGGATCATGACCGTGAAGGTGTCGGTTTCGATCATGGTATAGTTCCCCTCGCTGGTCACGACGGGCGCCGAGGTTTCGGATGCGACCGAAGAAGCTAGAGACGCCGAGACCGGCACCGCTGCCGTCGCCGCGCTCGCCAAGAGGACAAAGAGGATTATTATTGAGAGCGCCTTGCGCCTTATGCCTGAAGCGCCGAGCGCGTTCTTCACATTAGTTGCTACAATTTTCAACCTGTCCACCAGTAGAAACTAGCTGAAAGTCGCTTTTAACCGATTCTTTTGTCCATTTTCTGAAGAGAAATTCGAAATTTCGAAGATACTAAATACGAGTTATGTTGATATTTTACTCGATCCAACCGGTGACTCCATGTGCAAAGCAAAACTAATGGTAGCAACCTTGGCTTCGAAGAGAAGCTGTGGAAGGTAGCTGACAAGCTCCGGAGCAACATGGATGCGGCGGAGTACAAGCACGTCGTCCTCGGGCTCATCTTCCTTAAGTACATCACAGACGCGTTTAACGAGCTTCATAGCAAGCTGACGCGCGAAAAGAGCCAAGGCGCAGACCCGGAGGATCCGGATGAATACCGCGCAGAGAACGTCTTCTGGGTCCCGAAGGAGGCCCGGTGGGATTACTGCAGAGCCAAGCCAAGCAGCCTTCGATAGGCAAAACACTCGATGACGCGATGATCTCGATCGAAAGAGCGAATCCTTCCTTGCAAGGCGTCCTATCAAAGGAGTATGCGCGCGAGAAGCTGCTGCCTGACAGGGTGGTGAGTTGCGCGTTGGGGGATCCTGAATTAGCAGGCACATGCCAAGAGCAGTTATATTGTTGAGCTGACCCTATGCCTCTAGGCGCTAGCGATTTATGAAGATAGGCGCATGCGAAATCGCGTGCGAAAAGTGCCCGCTGATGGTCGCCAATACGTGCCCTGATGGGGGCGCCGGATGCATTCCGAAAGATAACCCGTTCTGCAGGATGGCCGACTGCGCCTTCAGTAAAGGCGTCAAATCGTGCCTCGAGTGCAAGGAGTTCCCGTGCGAGATCATTAAAGCAGGGCCGATAAGCTACCGTTTCTGCCAATGCATATCCGGAAAGGCCTGATAGTGCGCGCCAAGCGGCTCTGGGCGGGCACGGGGAAAAATAAACGGAATGCAGGGCAAGCCATCAGACCTCAGCGCAACGCTGCCGGCTCGCCACAGGATGTTGCCCAAAAAGTCTAAATCCCACCGCCCCAGAATAATATCGAAAGGTGCCCCGTTTGCCAAAGCGAGTTAAGAAGTCTCTAAAGAGGCTCATAGACGAGGCAATGGACGCTGCTGAGAACAGAGAGACTACTCTCGGCTCCCAGCTAATTGAGGCGCTCGATGACATAGTTTGGCACGAGGACGAGATCGTCATCTTCTCTGACACCTTGGTTGACATACCTGGGAAGCTCTATAGGATAATGGCCAGAGGGCTCCGGCGCCGTGGATTCCGCGTCAGGAAGCAGAAGGAGGTAGAGCTTCGCGAAGACCGCCTCGTTTCTGTATACCGATACCTGATTGAAGGCGAGGGCGTTGCTGAAGAGGCGGCGGTCAGCGCAAAGCTCAACGGCATGACCGTTGTGGAGTCTTACTGACCCTCATCCAAATGTTTTTCTCCCACAGATATGGTTAGGTTCCAATCGGTCAATAACTCCAATGGGCGCGGTGCACGATTATGGAAATTCATGTTTCGCCTTCGGACATCAAAACATATGACGCAATCATCATCGGAGGGGGACCTGGCGGATACGTGTCCGCTATCCGCCTCGCCCAGCTCGGCAAGAAGGTGGCACTCGTTGAGAAGGAGAAGCTAGGAGGGGCGTGCCTGAATAGAGGGTGCGTCCCAATGAAAGCGATCCTCTCAATCGCAAAGACGCTCAAGGACGTGCGCAAAGCCGCCCGTATGGGCATAGTTGCAACTCAGGTGGGCGTTGACTATTCTAAGGCAGTTGCTTGGAACAGGTCTGTAATGGATCGGTTTAGGCGCGCTGTGGCGCTTCTCTTGGAGTCCAACGGAATCGATCTCATCCAAGGCTCGGCGTCCTTCAGCTCACCCGCCTCGGTCAAGGTTATGCCCCAAGGCATTACGCTTGGCGCAAAGGCGACCGTCATAGCAACCGGCTCCAGACCTCTGGACCTCCCGGGCATGCGTATCGACCACAAGCGCATCATAAGCTCGGACGAGCTATTTGAGTTGCCTTCGCTACCCCGATCCCTCACCATAATCGGCGGGGGAGTCATCGGCGTTGAGGTTGCCACAGCGTTCGCAGAGATGGGCGTGAAAGTTACCATCATCGAGATAATGGACCAGTTGATGCCAGGCTGGCCGAGTGACGTTGTATCGCCTGTCTTCGACTCGCTTACCAAGCTGGGCGTGGACATAATGCTGAAGACCAAGGTCGTGAATCTGCACAACGATGGGGCGGCCGTCACCACCGATTTAGAAGGGCAGCATTCACTGGAGTCAGAATACGTCTTGGTCGCTGTCGGCAGACGCCCCAACAGCGACGCGATCTCGATCGATAATGCCGGAGTTGAACTAGATAGGCGGGGTTTTGTTAAGATCGACAAAAGGATGGAAACCAACATCCGCGGGATATACGCGATTGGCGATGTTACAGGTACGCCCTTCCTTGCCCACCGCTCGTCGGAGCAGGGTCTCGCGGTCGCGGAGACCATATGCGGTACCGAGTCCTTCGAGGTGCCACCACTGCCATCTGTGGTTTACTCCGATCCCGAGGTCGGCGTAGTCGGATTGGATGAATTCGAAGCGGCTCGCCAGGGATTCGACGCATTTACTGGCAGATTTGCCTTCGCCGGATCCGCCCGCGCCATGACGCTTGGCAGGCTCGAGGGATTCGTCAAGGTTATAGGGGACAGGAAGACGGGCAGGTTGATCGGTGCGCAGGTCGTTGGCGCAGGCGCATCGGAACTAATAAGCGAATGCTCCCTTGCTCTCTCTAATGGTCTGACCGTAGAAGACGTTGCTTCTAGCGTGCATCCTCATCCTACCATGAGCGAGGCGATAATGGAGGCCGCCAAGATCGCGATCGGGAAACCCGTCCATGGGTCGCTGAAGCGGTGATGGTGAATTGGGCATGGCGGGCGGGTGGATGTATGTATGCATGCATGGATGTATCAATAGAACGCATGCCCTACACGCCTGGCGCCTCTCGATCATGCTTGCAACGCCGTCACCTTAGACCGCCCCGACTCCTTGTGGACCCTGAATATGTGGTCAACCGCCCCCTCAAGCTCCCTTTCGTGAGAGACGATTATCCCCTGCTTGATATTGAGCTCCTTTAGCAGGTCCCCCATCTTGGCAATCTGGTCTTTGCTGAACCCGTCGGTTGGCTCGTCAAGTATCAGCAGGCTCACGTCGACGTCAGTATTCTTTCGAACAACCTTGTTTAGCGCCAGCCTGTATGCTAGCGCTAGAGCGGTCCTTTCGCCGCCGCTCAAATTACCAATCTCCTGCTCATAGGCGTCTTGGCTTATAAGTGGCGTGAAGTCCTCGTCTACCCTGACGTTCTTGGTCGGATCTTCTACGAGATAGGCGAACCACCTTGCGAATTCGGCATCAAAGTCCCTGTTGGCAGCGGTCATTATTGCCCTTTCGATCTTCTCTAGCGCCGCTGCGAAGTATCCATCCAGCCAGTCCGCATGTTCCAACAGTCCCTCGCCCCTCTTCTTCTCCGAGATCAAACGTTCCCTCTCCCTCCTAACCTCCTCTGCTTTGAACCTAGCATTAGATATGCTGCCTTCGAGAGACGCCTTCTTCCTTATCATCTCCTTGTACTTCTCCTCTGCCTCGCCCCTCCTCCTCTCGTTTGCATCATGCTCCGCCTTGACCCTGTTGTACTCTTCCGCCGCCTCCTTTGATTTTTCCCTCCTCTCCTTCAGATCCTCCATCTGCGACTCGAAATTGAGCAACTGCTCGCCATCATTCGTTATCCTGCCCTTAAGCTCCATTAGCCTCTCCTCCAGGCGCCTCCGCTCGGCGGTCGCCTCATCATGAGCCGCGATCGCAGCAACCGTCGCCTCTAGCTCTGCGATCTCTTCTTCTAATTCTCTCTTCTGTGCATTCGACCTGTCGACATTCGCCCGCACTTCAGCAAGCCTGCTGGTGAACTCCTCACCATCAGTTGGCTGCCCGCATGTAGGGCACACCCCGTTGGTCACGAGCATCGAATAGCCCTCCAACTCGTGCGAGAGCATTCCCGCCTCCCTCTCGCAGTCGCTAAGCCTACTGCGAGCAGACTTGAGCATGCTCTCCGCCTCTTCGGCTGTTATTGGCGGCCTCTCGACAGCAGGTATCTCCTCAAGTTGAGCCTTAACCTTAGAGATTCGTTCTTCATTCGTTGCAATCTCCTGTCTGAGTGCCTTGATGGACATTTCAAGTCGTTTGATGTCGCCCGCTATCTCATGGGATCGGCGTGCCTCACTCGCAAGCGACTCCAGCCTTGCGTTTAGTTTTTCGCCCTCAGATTTAGTATAGCTGATCTCAAACTCGAGGTCTTCCATCTCAGCGCTAACATTGGTTATCTCAGCCTCAAACTCTGGAATGCCCTCCTCTATTCTCTTGATCTCTTCATCGATAGCCCGTAGTTTTTCCGCCCCGGTGATTAATGGCTTGGCAATCCATCTGAGCTGTGTCGCTACGGCGTGCGCGTTGTCTCCCGCAATCTTATAATCCTCAAGTCTAAGCGCCTTTCTGATGGTCTGTAGCCTGAGTTCCTGGTCCTCGAGGATCCTCTTCATCTCCTCTTGGGGCGTATATACCGCATACCTGAATATTGCGCTCTTCGCCTTCGGGTTCACGGGCTCGTTAAACCCTAGCACGGCGAGCACCCTCTCCTTCATCTCTTTGGCTGAGAGCCTGTCGACCACGCCCTCGTGCTCTATCCGGCAGTCATCTTGGATGACCGCGCCGGGTAGCTGGTTTCCCATGCGCATGCCTGCGCCCCTCTTTGTTCTGACAAGCTTTCTGTGTACGCGATAGTCCCTACCGCCTGCCTCGAAAGCCAGCTCAATCTCGCCCTCGTTCTTGCCAAGCGAGAGCAACGTGTTTCCCTTCTCTTCGCCCAGTCCGAATAGCGCGAACTCGATGGCAAGCAGTATCGTTGATTTGCCGGCACCAATCCCTCCCTCGAATAGCATGATTCCAAGAGGGAACTTGATGACGTCGTTCTCATAGGTCCTTATGTTGCTTAGCTTGAGTTCCTTGAGTATCATCTAGCAATCAGCCCTCAGCAATTCCGAGCACTGTCTTGGCGGCTGCCATCATGCGCGCGTCATAGTCTCTCTGCGTCTCGCCCTCGAGCTTCTGGGACCTCAGCTGTGCCAGGAGCAGCCTTGCCACCTCCGTGCACGACTTGGTCAGCCTCTCATTCGTCCCCTTCACGGCGCCTGACATCTCGCTGAAGATTCCCTCCTCTATCTGGGCGTTTGTCTCACCCTTGATGGTCGCCGCCTCGAACTCCTTGGTCCTCAGCTGGTTCCTGCTCAGGTGGACGTAGATGGCCCCCGCGTCAGCAAGCCCCTTCCTGACGGCGGCAAAGTCTACATCGCTCGTCTTACCGCTGGACAGCTCCCCACAGACCTTGATTACAACCACCTTGCCGCCCAGGTCGTGCCTCCTCGTAACCGCTGCCAGCTCAGAATTAACGTCAGAAGCAGATCTGCCATCTGCATTGATCCTGATCAACTCCCCTTCGAACGGTCTCATCGCTATGAACTCGACACCAAGCCCGCCCCCCTCACCGACCTCAACCACGAAGAATCCTCTCCTCTCGCCGGCGACGGTGTCCTCTAGGTCCCCTCCCCACCCAGTGAATAGCGGTCCAGGATAGACGACGCGTTTCCCATCGATCACCTTGTCTATAATCCTGTGTATGTGCCCGCCGGCGTAGTAGTCGAAGCCATCGGGAAGCAGGGACAATGGCATTGAGTCGTACTTCTCATCCTCGCGTTTTATCTCATCAAGGGAGGTATGAAATACGAATATCCTGAACCCCTTTAGGTGGCTCAACCCCTCTCTGTCAAGTGCCTCGAAGGCATCCCTCTCTCGAAGCCCCCTTCTGCCTGATATGCCTGTGAGGGTGGCTCCAGTCCTCTCGTCCTTCACAACCTCGGGCATAAGCCTCTCCCCTGCGGCACTTGGCTTGCCCACCCTCTTGACTAGCCCTGCGGCTTCGATGATGTCGACAATGGATGCCGTGTTTGGGGAGAAGTCGTGGCTACCGTAAACCACGTATATCTTTCTACCCGTATCGACGAACCTCTTGAATATCTCGACAGCTCCTTTGACGACCTCGAGGTCGGGGATGTTGACATGAAATATGTCGCCGGCTATTATGACGAAGTCAACGCCCTCTCGCAGGCACCGGTTGAACGCCCCCTCGAGCGTCTGCAGCTCGAGCCCCTTCATATTGGGGTCAGACGTCGCTCCAATGTGTATGTCTGCCATATGTGCAAATTTTATTTTTATCGCCATAGCTTTCACCCTGGCTCAGTAGAACTTGGTCGTTCTCCTCTCCTGATATCCGGTCCCGCCGAGCTCCTTCTCATCCCTGACCACCTCATCAAATAGAGGCGTATATACCGGCACTGGGAACTGCGAGAAGATCGAGCTTACTATCGACTCTCCCTTGTCTAGTCCGGCGATTATCTGGCCATATGCGCTAAGGTCCTGCGCTGCGCTATCTATTAGTTTCTGCCTCTCGAAAGCCATCTCGTTGCCCATTATGATTTTTGTCCCTATGTTTGCCAGTATGTCTATCGGTATCACAGAGACAAGCTGGGTTATTGCCACTAGACCGATCTTGAACTTCCTGCCTTCTCTTGCGATTCTGCTGAAGATGTTGCTTGTCGTCCCCTCGGCAAGTACTCTAGGCGCCTCCTCCAGAACTACTGCGAGCTGTGGCACCACATCGAGTTCGCCCCTGGTTTTGTAACCTTCATACCTCCTGAATACGTCCTCGAGGATCGCACTCATTATCACCAGCCCCGTATCGTCCGAGATTGATGAGCCGTCAATGAGGACTACCTTGCCCTTCTCGAGATCATCTGCCATATCCCTTACAGTCGATTCGCCAACCGCCTCCATGCTGAAGACGTCGCTGTTGCATGAGTATGAACCATCCGCCTGCTCAACCATCCTGAACAGGTTCTCGAACTTCCTGCGAAGTGCCCTGAGGGTGCTTGGACTGACTTTGTCATCACCGTTGCCCATTATGCCCTTGATCCAATCCCTGCCAAACTTGTTCCTGAAAAGGTATGCCGCCTCTGATTGTGCCTCAGATAAGTTGAGCACCCCGACTATGTCCTGCGGGTCTATCGACCTCAAGTTTATCTTGAGCGCCCTCTGCCCTGGAGGGGGGTCCTTCGAGTAGTATACGAGCCTATCCCTTGCTTTTGGGTGGTCCTTAAGACCTGCTTGGTTGCCGCTGCCATGATACTCGTTATGCACATCCAAAACTAGTACCCCAAACCTCTCGTGCTTCATCGCCTCCCAGAGCATGACCTTCACGAGGTTTGACTTGCCCCGCCCTGTCTGGGCCGATATGAGGACGTGGTGAGAGAGCATCTTGGACCCGTCCATGCAGTAGTCGCACTTGAGCCTCTTAGATCCGCTTCTCAACTTCCCGATTGTTATTTTGTCTTCTGGGGTCTCGAGGAAGCTGAAGTCGCCCTCATCGACCATCCTAGCCTTGGACATGAACTCCGGTATCGACCTCGGTGACCTGGCTTTTAGCTTGCCCCCCTCCACTTTCACCTCGAGGAGTATCTTCGTCAATACCTTCCTGAACAGGTTGATGTCTGGATCGAGGAACGCGACGTCGTAATGCTGCTTCTCCAGTTCTGTTCCGGCGCTTCTGTATATCCTCTCGACATCTATGTTACTTCCATACTCAAGCGCGGAGACCATTGTTATGAACTTCTTATTTCCGCTATCGACCGCGATGAGGTCGCCAAGCTCTAAATCTACGCCCTTCTTCTCCCTCATCACGAGGCATTCGTTGCTGCCCTCGACTATCTGACCTACCGCCTCTTTGGTGTTGCTGCCAAGCTCTGCCATCTTCATGCCCCCATCTTGTCCAGTATGCCGTGCGGACTAGCCGCCTTCTCCATAATGTCGAAGGTTCTCGCGTCCGTTTGATCTAACCTATCTAAGATTTGGTCTTTTATGCTCTTCACCTCATACTCGCTGACCTTCGCATTCTGGTGCGCGTCGATAAGAGCTAACGGATATCCCGGAAAGTATGCGTACTTTGAATTAGCTTGGAGCGCGTCGAGCAATCGCATGAGTTCATCCTCGCCCGCTTCATCAAAGAGATCGAGCCTGAATGCCGCCTCCGCTCCCTCGTGCAGCTTAACATAGAAGACCGCTGCCCTGTATGCCCATTCCTTTGACCTGCCGATCTTGACCATCCACTTTTTAAGCCCCTTCATCTCCGCTAGCCTATCCAAATATCCTGCTATTGGGAAGCCCTCTTTCGTGAATATGGTGGAGCTCTTGGATATTCCCGCCACCGTCGCGCCGGCAATCTTTGCCTCATCGTATATTCTCGAAACCTCTTCCATCTCATTAGGGTAAGCGGCATATAGGGCGCCATCCATTATGATGAACTCAGCATTTGAGGCAAAAGCCCTCCTGATGAACCTCAGTTCCGCGAAGTGCCTCGCCATCGCAAGCGCTCTGTTCAGGACTCCCTTCTGGTCGCCTATCGTGAACGCTATGTCATCCGCATCAACCGTGATGTAGTCCATTTGGCATACCCCCTTGTTTGGGAAGATCTCGGTTTTGAAGAGCATTCTGCCTGCCTCGTTTATCAGCTTCGTGATCGATACGAACTCGCAAGAATCGTGGAAATCTTGTCGGCTAATGCCAAGATATTTGTTGCAGTACACGCGGTTGAGCACGACCGCCGCAGTTGGCGTCTTCATGATTACATTCGACCCACCATCGATGGCTGAGATGGTCGCTATGTCGTCAGGGCATCTGATTTCCGCCTCTGAGACATTATCCTTGCACAACTTCTCATCAAACCCATGCGCAACCGTCTCGTTCGGGAATTTAATATGCTGCCTGAATGCGTCAACGATCTGGTCAATGATCTCGTCCAAAACCTACACCGGAGAGACGTATACTTTTTAAGGAATATAAGCTATGCCCCCCTCCTCGTCTTCATGAAAGACAGGTCTTTCTGCAGATGCCCCGAGCGGCTCATACGTCCTATGAAGGTCGAACCGCGCAAAACTGTTGAGTGTTATTAAAAATGGTTGATGCCCCCCGTCTCAAGGAGAAGGCACGATTCAAGATCGGGCTAGTTATGTTCTAGCGGCTGCCGATCATATGATGGATTTGAAGAAAAAGACGCGAAGCGATTCGCACAGAATCATCCGTCTGCCTATTGCAATATTCTGTCTAAGCTTAACCTGATTTCCAGAGGTCCTTGGTCAATTCCAGAAGCTGCTCCGCTATTCTCACCGATGCAGTCTCATCAACATTAAGATAGATGTCCCATGTCCGTGTCCTCATGAAGAACAAAATTAGCGAGAGGTGCGTGATGAGCCAGAGCTTGTTGTCTCTTTTGGTGTTTCTGTACAACCATCTCTTGATTGGCTCCTCATCATCAATCCTCATGTTCGCAACATCCACCGATATATCAACGGCCTCTCTGGTGAGGCGGAGTTCATATCCATTCATGAACAGGAAGAAGAACGTAACCAGCAGCGCCGTTCTTTTATTACCATCCACGAATGGGTGAAACCTGTTGATCGAAAACATCAGTGCTGCAGCCCCTGACAACCATGCCTTTGTAAGGCTTGACGCCAAACACGTCCCTGGATTACCGTTCAACGCAGGCGTGAAGATTGCTCTCGTTCAAAATACCTCGATGGCTTTCCTTGTCGGCGGTTAAAACGCAATCATGGAAGGCAACTATCAGTTTGGTGCCTATGTAGAATGGCATTTTATAAAAAAGGTTTAGCGCTTGGCCAGCTCGTCAAACACTTCTTTGTTTCTCTTGATAACGTCACAGGCATGCTTCTCAATGAACCGGCTGCTCAAGTTTGCGCCTGCAGAACGCCACATCATAATGCTACACCTTTGTTACAACTCAAACATACGTAGTGTATATATGGACAGTGCAATACTTCTGCAGCTTCTTTGATAAAGATGAC
>MAGU01000012.1 GCA_001717025.1 Candidatus Methanomethylicus oleisabuli
CCGCCTCCAAAAATGGTAGCCCGGAAGAGATTCGAACTCTTGTCGGCGGGTCCAGAGCCCGCTATGCTTGGCCGCTACACCACCGGGCTGAATATTCAGAAATATCCTTCTGAATTTAAGCATATCTGTAGAGATCATTCCGTGTTTTTTATTGCAGTCAAATCATTTTTTTCCATAAAGAAGCTCTGCGTCCGCATAAAATCTCGGAATTTCGAAAATTTTAATAATTGGAAATTATTGCATATTAATAAATAAATCTAAAGGTTTATATACATGCAAGACATAGAGAACTACCCCTTAAATATTTCGGTTCATCAGATGGTGGTTACTTGTCTCAAGTGAGCGCAAGGCGCGACAATGAACGTGACAGCAAAGAGAACGACGTCGAGGATGTGGGAGCTGAGACTGGCGGAATGAAATGCCCCGTCTGCGGTGGCACGAGCTTTGCGAGATCTTTCGAGAGGGGCGAAGTGACGTGCACAAATTGTGGGCTCGTCATCACCGAGAAGATCATCGACAGGGGTCCTGAGTGGAGGGCGTTCACCTCAGAGGAGCGCGACAAGAGGAGCCGTGTCGGTTCGCCGCTCTCCCCGACGGTGCACGACCGAGGCCTCTCCACCGTGATTGACTGGCGAGACAAGGACGCGATGGGGCGCAAGCTGGAACCGCGGAAGCGGATTGAGATCCTTAGGTGGCGCAAATGGCAGATACGGACCCGCGTCCATAGCTCACTCGATAGGAACCTGGCGCAGGCAATGAGTGAGCTTGATCGGATAAGCTCACAGATAGGTCTGCCGAAGAGCGTCAAGGAGGAGTCCGCCGTGATCTACAGGAGGGCCGTCGAGAAGGGGCTAGTCCGAGGTCGCTCAATAGAATCCGTAATGGCTGCCGCTATCTATGCCGCATGCCGGACACAGAAGGTTCCTCGAACCCTCGACGAGATAGCAAAGTACACGAAGGCGGGCCGGAAGGATGTCGCAAGGTGCTACCGGCTCCTGCTGCGGGAGGTCGAGGTCAATATCCCGATAGCCGATCCTATCAACTTCATAACGAGGATCGGGGGGGCACTGGAGCTAAGCGGCACGACCCAGCACAAGGCAGCGGAGATAATCCGGGAGGCGCAGAAGATGGGCATTACTGCAGGCAAAGACCCTGCAGGGCTCGCTGCCGCAGCAATCTACGTTGCTTCGTTGCTCGAGAACGAGCGCAGGACGCAGAAAGAGATCGCCCAAGCGGCTCAAGTTACCGAGGTCACCGTACGCAACAGGTATAAGGAACTGATGAAGGAACTAGGCATCGAAGTGCCGCTACAATGATGTAATAAAGGGCGCCATGACGCCCTTTTCTAGACCTCTTAATTCTTGATTCGACCTTCTTTTCCGGTCAGTCTTTATCGTCTTCAGGGTTTGCAACATCCTCTTCGGGGCGGGTCGCATCTGTCGGTGCGGCGCCATCCTTTGCTGGCACATCGACCTCAGGAAAGATCGTGTTCTGGAAGCCGCATCTGTTGCAGGTGTATGCAGGCTGGGTGATGTAGCCAGTCATAGTTATTGCCGATATGTCGGCACTTCCGCAGACCGGGCATATCTTGATCCCCACGCCGTGCCTTCTCACTGCCACTACCGTATCCTTCAGGTTCTTGATTCCCACAGCAAATACCTACTCCACATCAATGTTGTCGGTTGGGAAGCCGGCCTCAACCAAAATCTGGGCTGTCCTCTCGCGGTGGTCGCCCTGAAGCTCGATTCTACCATCCTTCTCTGTTCCGCCACAGGCAAGCTTGCTCTTGAGTTTCCCTGACAACTCTTTGAGGTTTATGCTCTTGTTGTCGATGCCCTCGATTATGGTGACGTCCTTGCCCCACTTGCGTTTCTCTCTAAAAACTCTGATCCTCTGCTGCTCCTTGACGATGGATTCGCAGACGCAAAGGTCCTTCGGCAATCCGCATTTTGCGCAAATTTCGCTCAATTTTTTGCATCACCTTAAGGTGTACTCGAAACTATGCTTATCTGAGATATTTATTTATTGCCGAATGAATAATATGCAGTCATCTGATCTGCCATCTCTGTTGGTGTTTGCAATTGGAATACTCGATTAACCTGTGCCGGAAATGCGGCTCGGTCTGCGCCGCGCGTTCGGGGGCCTCGACATTTGGCTGCACTACCTGCGGAACGCGGAACTCCGTTGCGAAGGCTGTGCGCTTGGTCGACTCTGTGCCCTCTAAGGACGTACCGTCGACGATAGCCTCATACAAGATGGCGATGGCGAAGTGCGGGAAAAAACAATAAGATTATTGCTAAAACTATCAGATGTGTGATTGATATGAAGAAGATCCTCGCAGTTGCTATATTGGCAGTAGTTGCAGTAGCTGCCGTTGCTGGTTTCGCCCTCTATAAGCCAACGAGCGCCGCGCTAAAGATAGGATACCTGCCTGCTGCCAGTTACGGGCTGGTGTGGATTGCCTATGAGAGCGGCATATTTGAGAATGAGGGGCTCGACGTTACCCTTGTCGAATATCCGAACGTCGGGCAGCTCGTCGCCGCCCTCAACAGAGGCGACATAGACGGCGCCCCACTCACATCGGTAGCCATTGCAGCGTTCATAAGGGATGTCGATATGACCATAGTTGCAGGCAACTCCTTTGATGGCACCGCCCTCGTGGTAAATGCAGGCGCAAACATCACTTCTTTAAACGACCTCTACGGGTCGCATATAGGCACGGTTGCTCAGGTCCCGGGCGACTTCATATTCAAGAGGGCTATTGAAGATGCCAATGTCAATGTTACCTACACGACTTATCTGACACCCGCAGACGCCCTTGCTGCCCTTGAGAACGGAACCGTTGACGCGGCAATGCTCTGGGAACCCTACGCCTCGCTCTCCGAGTTCCGGAACTTGACAATAGCCGTCTGGGATGGCGACATCCACTCCTCGGATTACCCGTGCTGTCTGCAGGTATTCAGAGGCAGCTTTGCCAGGTCAAACCAGGATACTATCGTAAAGTTCATAAGGGCTCTTATTAAGGCAGAAGCCTACACATCGACAAACCCGAGCGATTCGCTGACCTATGTCCATAAATATATCCCCAGCGTTTCTATCCAGATCATATCCAACAGCATCTTCTATCAGGACCCCGCACTGGGGCGCACCCGGAACCCCTTGAGCGCCTACTTCAACACGTCCGACCTTGCGTCGTTCTACCAGCTATTGGTCCCCTCCGTCATCACGCAGAATGGCCTTTTGACGTTGCTGTCAAAGCTAGACGCAACAAACTACGACCGGGCGATAAACGCTCTCAAGAGCGAAGGGTTTACATTACCGCAGCGCTACTTGAGCTGAGTGTGACAATTATGACCGTAGGAGTGCAAATCTACTACTTTGTGAATGACCTCTTCCGCTCATCGGGAAAACGGATTCTGATGAGGGACCTTGACAAAATATCCTCAAAGGTCCCAGTAAAGTTCTTCTTAAAGCTCGAAAAGATCGGCTCACCCGGGTTCATGTCGCAGGTATTGCTAAAGAACCTCGGCGTCGACGTCATGATGATCTTGATCGAGGGCGAGACAGAGGAGGCACTGAAGGAGGCGCTTCGAGAGGTATACAAGCTATATGGGCCATACGATGTGGGGCGCGGAAAGGAGTACGATCTTGCGCGCGAGATGAAGAAGGAGCTCCCCTGATTTTCGGTATACCGAAATCTTTAAATTTTTTGACATCCTCGAAATCTCCGGGTAACGCCGCATGCACCTCGATGAGAAGAAGAACCCCGACGACTATGTCGAGCTCATTTACGTCATCTCAGAGGAGAACTCCAAGGGGATTGTGCGGATAAAGGAGATATCCTCTGCGTTGGGGGTCTACCCATCAACCGCGACAGAGATGATGCAGAAGCTTTCTGAAAAGGGGTACGTCGCAAGATCCAACTATGGGGGTGTCAGGCTGACCGAAGAGGGCAGGCGTTACGCACGCGAGGTACTGGCGCGGCACAGGACACTCGAGTGCTTCTTCCTGCAATACTTGGGGCTCGAGCCCTCTGAGGTGGAGGACGAGATCTGCGGGATTGAGCACCATCTAAGCACTCGGACACTGAAGCGCCTTCACGAGAGGCTGGGTCGCCCGGCGACCTGCCCGCATGGACGGCCTATACCCATCTTGTGAGGCGCATTGCTATGGTTCAAGAGGCTCTTGAGGTATACTGTCGCCTGAAGAAGGCACTAAAGAAAGTTACTATGCGCGATCTGATCAAAGCCGGCATCGATTCTACCAAACGCGAGCGCCTAATTAATGAGGGGCTACTAAAGGAGAAGGGCGGAGTGCTAGAGCTAACCAAGGAGGGCGAGGGCGCCCTTCTAGCGCACCGTGAAGACTACCTCCACGGTCGCCTAATACACAACGACGGTTCCTCTCTACCGGAAGACGCCCTTCATCACTGGACCTCTTGCCACCATATTGACAAGGCGACACTAAATGAGTTTTACGAGAGGCTGAGGTCCATGCCATACCGAATCGAAGACCTCGTCCCGCTCGTCGAGGCCCCCCCTGGCAAGGCTGCTGAGGTGGTCCTCATTATAGGGGGCAGGGGCGTCGTTAACCGCCTCTGTGAGATGGGCCTGACCCCCGAGACACGGATAACGGTCTCAAAACGCGCCCCAGTGGGTGGTCCCGTCATGGTTTCGGTGAGATCGACGGATGTGGCTATAGGTCGAGGCATAGCCTCAAAGATACTTGTTAAGATCATAGATTAGTCGCGTGATGCCTCTTGTCGAAAAATCCAGCCAGCTCTGGGTCGCCGCCAAAGATCGCCTTAGTGGGCAATCCAAACGTTGGGAAGAGCTCAATATTCAACCAGCTGACCGGTCTAAACCAGACCGTAGGCAACTGGCCCGGAAAGACCGTGGAGCTCGCGGAGGGGACCCTGGTCTTCGGCGGGGTCACTCTCAAGGTTGTGGACATGCCTGGCACATACTCCCTGTCATCCTACTCCGAGGAGGAGGTGGTGACGAGGGACTTCTTGCTCGGTCGCGCTGCCGATGTTGTAATCAACGTGGTCGATGCCACCGCTCTTGAGCGGAACCTATACCTCACGCTACAGCTCCTCGAGATGGGGTTGCCCATCATCGTTGCCGTCAACTTCATCGATGCCGCTTACCATAAGGGCATATCCTTCGACTTCAAGTCCCTGCAGGAGAGCTTGGGGGTTGCGGTGATCCCCGTAGATGCGTCATCAGGAAAGGGCTTGACAGAGCTTATGGACGCGTCGCTGCGGCAGTTGCGCTCGCCAGAGGCGCGCCGCTCCCCCGCACGCCCAAAGTTCGGAAAGGAGATGGAGCGACTCATCGCCGAAGTGGCAAAGGAGCTGACCCTTTACAAGCCATCATTGCCTGATGGATATCCGATCGAATGGGTTAGCCTGAAGATTATTGAGGGCGACCCCGAGGTCAGGAAGATGGTGCAACTGCCGGTCGACGTGCAGGCAAGGATATCCGAGATGATCTCTGCAGTCGAGGCAATGCACGGCGAACCCGCAAACGTCATAATCGCCTCCGAGCGATATTCTCTATCACATCGAATTGTCGAGGCTGCGCAGAAGCCAAAGGTTGAATCCATGAATGCCGCCTCCGGATGGATAAGCGATGTGCTTACCCACCGCGTGTATGGCTATGTGGTGCTGGTCGCCATCCTCGGGGGCATCTTCTATCTAATATTCCGCACAGGGGGTTTCCTGTCTGGGGTGATTGACTCTGCGTTCGCATCAATTATCGCCTATCTGGCTTCAGCACTCTCTTTCCTACCCTCGATAGCCGTGAACCTCCTTCTCAACGGCGTCGTCTTTGGAGTTGGCGCTGCCACATCTATCGCCCTCCCCTACATTGCGACATTCTATATCGTCCTCTCCATACTGGAGGACACCGGATATCTTCCTCGCGCCGCGTTCCTGCTAGACTCCTTGATGCACAAGATAGGTCTGCACGGCAAGGCATTCATCCCAATGCTCCTCGGATTCGGTTGTAGCGTACCTGCATGCATGGGTTGCAGGATCATGGAGACGAGGCGGGAGCGCCTGTTGCTGGGGGCGCTGGTCGTGCTGGTTCCCTGCTCTGCAAGGACCATCGTGATATTGGGGGTGGCTGGGGCATACCTTGGCATCGAATACGCCCTGCTAATCTACCTCATAGATCTGCTCCTCGTGATGGCGATCGGGAGGGTGCTCTTCAAGGTGCTCCCGGGCGAGTCGGTCGGTCTTATAATGGAGATGCCTCCACTCAGGATGTTCAAGCCCGCGACGGTGATTAAGCGCACTTGGTTGAAGACCAAGGACTTTGTATTTACTGCGCTGCCGCTCATAGTTTTGGGCTCCGTTGCAGTGGAGGCCGCATCATCGCTTGGGGCGATGGATGCCATCGTGAACTCGATCTCGCCCATAACCGTCGGGGTTCTGGGGCTGCCGGTCGCTGCCGGAGTGGCCCTGATATTCGGTCTGCTGCGCAAGGAATTGGCGCTTATAATGCTAGCGACATATGCCGGCACGACAAACTTCGCGCTGATCATGTCCCCTGCACAGATGTTCGTCTTCTCGCTAGTGATGGTTATCTACCTGCCCTGCATCGCTACCCTCGCAGCTCTGATCAAGGAGTACGGCTGGCGCAACGCCGTGCTCATTGCTGCTATGGATATAACGCTTGCATTAGCTGTCGGTGCGGCGGCATCGCAGGTGCTGGCGGTCATCGGCGTTTGAGCCCGTCCCTTATCTTAATGAAGGTCGTCTCGAGATGCTCGGGTATGACTTTGGCATCTGCTAGGACTGGCATGAAGTTCGTGTCCCCCTCCCATCTGGGCACGATATGCATATGGACGTGCTCGAAACCTGCCCCCGCCGTCCTGCCGACATTAAATCCGATGTTGAACCCATGGGGCTTCATGCTTGCCCTGATAGCGCCGATACAGTCGCTCATGAGGCACCGCATCTCCTCCCACTCGCTTGCGCTCAGATCCTCCACCGCCGTAACGTGCCTGTAAGGCGCAATCATGACGTGCCCCGTGTTGTAAGGGAATCTGTTCATCATGCCGAATATGCCGCCCCTCCTTGCAAATATCATCGCCTCCTCGTCATTATCAGACTTCGGGGCATCACAGAATATGCAGCCCCCGTCCCTCGTCGCCGATACAAACGTCGAGCGCCAAGGCGCCCATAGCGTCCTCATCCAATTCACCGCTCTTGGATTGTTATCGATGCAATAAAAAACATTCGGGGCCTCTTGCATCGGCGCTAGCCGAGCATTATCCTGTTCAGGTAGAGCTGCATGTCTCTCTTCGTGGTGTCAGCCAATCCCTTCAGGCACTCGACAGCTTCGCACTTGGATCGATGATGAAAATTCTTCTCTTTTAAGATCGCTTCTAGCAAGCCCTTCTTGCTGATGCCTGCAAAAACGCCTCTCTTCACCATGGCGCCATCAATAAAACTGCCTATATCTGCAAACCTGCAAAGCCCTTCCAGCCTAGACGTTGCTAGGTAGCCCGTACCTGGGTACCTCCTGTCGTTGTAGAACTCCATGAGAATACCCGCGCTGCCCATCAGCTCCTCATACTCCTCGTTAAGGCTCACGGGGTTTACTGCCCCCAAGCCTAGCCTCGGGTATGCGATCATTCCTGCCCCTGTGCTCTGGAAGCCACAGTTTATCCAGCCTGATATCGACATTGTCAGCCTTGCGGCTTCGACCCTCACTCGCCGTCCGCCCTCAAGTATGACCTGGATCGACGGCACGCCGCCGTTCCTCGTGTTCAGCTCCGGGGAGAACTCCTTGAGCTCGTTGACAGCTGCCTTGCTGTAGAGCTGTGTGACATAAGTCGAGCGGGATACTATCTTTGTGGTTCTAGGTCTTACATGATAGACTGCATAGCTGAGCCCAGAGAAGATCTCGTGCAAGGCGGCATCTTTGCTATAAAACCTCAGGCAGTACTTGCCTTCGTTGCTGTATGCCGACCCGCCGGCTACGACCGTGCCTAGAAGCAGCCTCTTCAGGTCCTTTATGCTGGCGCCATTGCTGATTAACTTCGCCACGTATCCCTTCGAGTAGTTTGCTAACCCTGCAACCATCACGATATAGCTCATTGGCATCAGGGTCAGAGCGAGCGGCGTTCCCTGTGCGTTCCCCTCCCCGCACACGTCTAGGAGCAGGGGCTCAATCGTAAGTGTTGTGTAAATGATGCTGACAGCCGAGGCCGCAATCAGAGTTATGCCCAGTGCCTGCCATGTCCTGCTCAATTCTCCCATTTGGCCTACCCTGCATTAAATTTTTTCATCATAAGACCTTTACTGGTATTGTTGCCCCATTGCCGTCGTAGGCTTTCAATATATTTACATTATATGGATAACCTGCTATTATCATTATCCTGCCGAAGAAGTGATTGAAATCTTCGTTGGAAGGCATAACGTTGCCGCTGGGGTGCGAATGTGCAACCCCTATTATGCTCAGGTCGAATGGTATCATGAACGGCGAGAATCCTGAGAAGCTGTTGCCGTATGTCGAGAACGGCGGAATCAAGAACTCCTCGATCGCAGCGGCGCCATTTTTAACCTTCCCCCTGATCAACATGATGTTCTCGTTTGGATACATCTCCCTGCACATCTCAAGGAACTGCTCAAGGACCTCTCTCTTGACCGAGATCTCCCTTATCACTCCACTCACCTATGCCTCAATAAACTTCGTGGCATCGTCGCTCTTGCCCTCTATGGCCGCAACGGCAATATACACCAGCGTAGATGCCACGAGAGTCCACACGTTGGGCGGGATCCCTAGTGGGGACGCTTGGAGCAGATACAGCGAGAGCGCAACAGCGAACCCTGCAACTATCGTTGTGACGGCAGTCCACTTCCCTCCTCTACTCCATAAGAACATGCCTATCACTATTGGCACCTGCGGAAGTAGCAGCGAAGAGGAGAGGACCGCTAGATCGACTATAAACCCAGGTCTAGAGAGCGCAAAGAGCGTGCACGCAACAGCCATCGCTATTATCGTAATCCTAGCGACCGCAATCTCGGTCTTCTGGGTCACTCCCTTCGCGTACCTCCTCAGGACATCCCTAACCGTCATTGAGCTAAGCGTGAGTATTATGCCGTCGATCGTAGACACCGATGCTGCTATCACTGCTACAAGAGCCAGTATACTTAGCCATGCTGGAAGAGTACTCAACAGTGTAGGAGTTACCGCGTCCCTGTTTGCAACGAGCGGGAATGCGCCGTTCACCGTCATGGCTCTGAGCATCAGCCCGAGCAGAGTGACGATGACCGTGAATATAAGCCCGTAGATGCCAAACCATATAGTCATTCCCCTCTGAGCCTCCTTGGTCTTAGGCGCGAAGAGGCGCTGCACAACCTGGGGGTTCGTTATTGCAAAGAAGAACCATGGAACCGTCATGTTTACGAAGTTGGCGAGGGTCCATGTGCTGCTCGGCACGTATGATAGGTTGCCGAGCGCCGCGAGATCCAGAGGGCGTTGCGAGAAGCCCTGCCCGTATACAAAGCACACTATTATTACGCCAGTGCATATCATCACAATGCCTTGGAATACATCCGTCAGCCCAACGCTCCAGATGCCTGCTATTGCTGCCCAAAGCAGCGCAACAGCCATGGCTATCGCCACCGCCGTCATGAACGGCACCGCGCCGTTGCTGGCTCCTTCGGACGCCACTGCCACCCCTATCACCTGCGATGCTGCATAGGGTATCAGCGCTACGAGCGAGAGCAGTGTTACCGCCACCCCCACGCCACCGCTACCATACCTTGCGCTAAGGACCTCTGCGGGTGTTACGTAGCCGTATTTCTTGTGTAGCGACCAATACTTGGGCGCTATGTAGTAAAGCAGGAAGAGCGTACCTACGAAGTAGACCAGCTCAAATCCGAGCGTCCCGACGCCGGTCGCATATGCCATGCCGACCAGCCCTATAAACATGAATGCACTGTATGTCGTGGCGGCATACGAGAGCGATGCCAAGACGGTCCCGAACCTGCCGCTGGCCGCGTAGAAGTCCCTTGCGTCTTCGTGTAAAAACCTCTTTGAGAGCCAAGCAATGCCTGTACCGACCAGCACGAAGATTGCTATTGCGGCGTAGGTTAACTTGGCATCCATTTCAATCCATCCTTCTCATGAAGATCGCGACGACTATGAGATACGCAAATGCCGCCGCGGTCCAGAATGCAAACGTCGCCCATCCCTGAACATTTGTAAGGATGCCATATGGCACGGCATACATGACTGCGACGAATACTGCCGAGATCGCAAAGAACGCCGCTCCTTTCCTCATATTTTTAGATAAAATGTAAGTATTCAGATAAATGTTGTCATAAGGGCATGCAAAACTGCGAAGAGCATTCACATTGCCTCCACTCTTGTTAAATATATATAATCGAGTTCATGTTTGTATTACACATGCACAATTACGCCGCTCCTAGATCTCTCCTAGGGTCCCTGCTTATCGGCGCGATCACCTCTTTGCTCTTTATAACGCTCTTCACCACCTCGATAACGACCGTCGCGCTGTTACTGGCGGTCGTGGTGATTACCATTGCCGCTTACTACAGGCCTGCAGTGAGCCCATTTATACTTGCTTCGTTTCTTTTACTGCCCGCCTTACAGTTCCTATTCGCGGTCGGTGTTGGCGGCATGCCGTTCTATTACCTTGCCCTCACGGTGCTATTCTTGCTCTTCGGCTCGTTCATCCTCTGCGCAGTTGACTGGCTCGGTGCATACGTGGGGTTTTGGATTGGACTAGCCCTTCCGCTCCCATATTCGGCGCTCTTTGTCCTTCCTGCCATTGCCGCGGTTACCGCCTTCAGGGGGGCAAAGGCGGGGGCGGCATGCGCGGGCATCTTCGGTCTATTCGGGACGTTCCTCATACTTACGGTCGGTTTTGGGTTACCTGTCCCGGCCGGCTTTGAATCATACTCCGTCTTCTTCCCTAACACGTTGTACCTCGCATCACTTTACTTTCCGTCGATGCTCTTCAGCAGCCTGCTCGGTCCTCAGTGGCTGGACATCCTATCTTCATCCTCAGCCGGCATGATCTTCAGTTACACTCCTCTCTATTTCGTCTTCATATCCGCCATCGTGATCATCATCTCCCATTATGGGAAGCGCCTTATGGCAAGGTTGCACCTCAATAGCGCGCTATGCAGGACACTTGCCGCAACTCTCGGGTGCATACTGGCCGGCGCCCTCGTTTTTGGATCCTATATGCTCTTGGCGTACTCTGCCCTGGTTGCCGCAGCCGTCACGGTCTTCGTGACTTCCATCAAGCCGCTCCTCGGCAGTGTGCCACGGCTATCATCCTCTGGCATAAGGGAGCTGATCTCAGGACCGGCTGTAGTGGCGGGTATAAACTTTGAGAAGAGCGAGGGCGTCATGATCGAGTCAAAACCCTCAAAGTCAACTGCCATGAGCAGTTGCTGGGATCGGACTGTAGGCGTAGACAACATCAAGAACGACCTGCTGAAGGCCGTGGCACTTCCCATGCGGTACAAGAAGGAAGCTCAGAAGTTCGGCGTAAGGCCTGCAAAGGGCATCCTCCTCTACGGTCCCCCAGGAACAGGCAAGACCACCTTGATCAGAGGGCTGGCTTCGCAGCTCGGCATAAAGTATATCGAGATCAACCCAAGCGAGGTCCTATCCAAGTGGTATGGCGAGAGCGAGCACAGGATGAGCGAGGTCTTCAAGGAGGCACGCGCGAGCGCACCGTGCATACTGGCCATAAACGACATCGACAGTCTTGGCAAGGAGCGCACCTCCTACAAATCAGACGACGTTACCCCGCGCGTCCTCACGGTGATGCTGAGCGAACTAGATAACATCCTCCAGAGCGACACTGACGTAATCGTTGTCGCTACGACTAACAAGCCGCAGCTGCTCGACAAGGCGCTCATCCGGCCTGGTCGCTTCGACAAGATCATATATATGGGACCTCCGGATGCCGCGGCAAGGGCGGCTATCTTCAGAAACTACCTTGAAGGAAGGCCCACCGTATCGACCGACATAGACTACTCCCAGCTCGCCGCATCCTCTGAGCGGTTCACGGGGGCCGATATCCGCGCCGTAGTGGATAAGGTGCTATCCGGGGCTTTCTACAGCGAGGTGAAGGAGAAGAAGGCGCCCCTCATAACACAAGAGGTCATGATGGAGGCGATAAAGACGACGCGCCCCTCAATAGACTTCTCGATGCTGGAGGAGTACGAGCGCTTCCGCGTGACCTATCAGAGGGACCGGCTGGTAACGAAAGGGTGGGAGTCCGAGATCCCGGACGTCCGATTTGAAGACATAGGTGACCTAGATCAAGTAAAGACCGAACTACGGGAGTCCTTCGAACTGCCTTTGCGCATGTCTGATATGATGGAGAAGCTCAAGATCAGACCGGTGAAGGGCGTGCTGCTATTTGGTCCACCGGGCAATGGGAAGACCCTCCTCGCCAAGGCTATTGCTACCGAGGTCTCTGCCAACTTCTTTGTCATCAGTGGCGCCGAGCTTGCGAAGAGTGGTGCCAACGATGCCGCTTCGAAGGTCAAGGACCTCTTTAACATCGCCAAGGATAACGTGCCCTCCATTATATTCATCGACGAGATAGATCAGATAGCGCCGGACCGATCCTCTAATGAGGGCGGCGCATCTGCATCGTTAACCACGCAGCTCCTCTCTGAGCTCGACGGCATCAAAGCGCTGAAGGGTGTCATGGTGCTCGCCGCAACCAACCGCCCAGATGCGGTCGATCGGGCCTTGCTGCGGGCGAACCGTATCGAAAAGCATATTTTCGTGCCGCCCCCTGACGAGAGGGGCAGGGAGGAGATACTTGGAATATACCTGCGGGACATCAAGCTCTCAGACGATGTAATTGTTAAGGATCTGGCAAAGATGACTGAGGGATTCAGCGGCGCCGACCTGCAGGCATTCGTCAACGAGGCAAAGAAGTCCGTTATGAGGAGCTCCCTGAAAGGCGACGTGAGAGACTGGCTCAATATGAGCGACTTCAGGGCAGCTCTCAAAGCGAAGGCTACCTCATAGATTGAGAAGGGCTGACCAAGCACTCAAGCGACAGCATCATGCCCGCCTTCCCTTGCACATCCTGAACGTATCGTCGGAAAGCTTCATCAGTTCGACATCGTGGGTCGATATGACGACCGTCCTCCCCTCATCCCTGAGTCGTGTCAGAGTCCTATAAATTATTTTGGACGTCTCCTCATCAACGAATACGGTCGGCTCGTCGGCAAAGATATACCTCGGGTTCTTAATCAATGCCCTAACGAATGCTACGCGTTGTTGCTCCCCCCCTGACAGTTGCTCAACTAGGTGCCCGGCTCTATCTGCAATGCCGAGCTCGTCGAGCATCATGGTAGCCCTCTCCTTATACTGGGCTGGATCTTCATCGGAGGCGTAGATCGGCAGCAGCACGTTCTCCAAAGCCGTGTACTGCGGAAGCAGATTGATATGCTGGAAGACAAAACCAAAGTTGTTTCTTCTGAATACGGTCTTCCAGAAATCCGATGCCCTAAGTACGCCGTCGCCGTCATACAGTATCTCGCCGCTACTTGGCGTGAGTATCAGGCTGAGCATGCTTAGCATCGTCGTCTTTCCGCATCCACTGGGGCCGGTGAGTGCTACAATAGTCTTGTCCTTGATCTTCAGGCTGATGTCAACAACGGCAGCCGTCTCGTTGAACTTTCCTCTGTTGTATATCTTTGTGATATTGCGAGCCTCTATCATGTGGCCGCCCTCCTCATCGCGAGCTCAGGATCAGTGATTGCATTGAGCCATGCAGGAACGACCGTCGTTATTAGCAATGGAATGATGGTGACGGCATATATTGAGAAGACCGACTCGAAGCTTACGACGACTGGCAGCCTGAACTCGCTTGGCAGGAACGCCCAGCCTAGCAGTATGTCGACGAGCCCTGGGGCGTTGAAGATCGCCGCATAAGCAAACCCGAAGAGCATTCCAAGGGAGGTTGCAAAGAAGCCGAGCGTCAAGCTCTCGATCAGCCTCACCTCTATTACGTCCAGCGTTGAGAAGCCGAATGTTTTCAACAGTCCGACCTCAAACTTCGACTCGTGACCAACGACTATCGCTTGACTGAACGCTATCAACGCGACCGCAACAAGCACGATCGTCCATAGCGTTGTGAAGATGCCGCCCTTGGCCGCATATGCCGCCTTATACCCCCTTAGCAAGAGGTCCTGGTCTAGGATCCTCACATTGGGCATAGCCGACATCTTCGCTGCCACGTCCTGCGGCACCAGACCTTCATTAACATACACGCACAGGTCCGTTACCATCCCCTCGTCCATCTTGAAGAATTCGTTGGCATCCTCAAGCGACATCACTATCATGTCTGCCGTATAGATCGATTCTTTGTCGGAGAAGACTCCAACTATGTGGAACCTCTTCGCATCCACGGACTCGCTGAGCAGTATCATGTCGTCGCCCGCCGTCACGTCCAATATGCCTGCAATGAGTTGCCCAACGACGACGTTTCCGGCTCCGGAGTCGTCCGCATTAAGGAACCTCCCGCTCTCAAGGCTGCTCGCCGCTATACCTGAGTAGTTTAGCCCGCTAGGGTCTAGGCCTATGACCGTGTATGTATTCGTGCCAATTCCTACATATCCCCATGTTCTAAGAAGTACCCTGTCCACTCCTTCTACACGCGAAATGTTATCTGCATATGTGACCGGTATCTGCGCAACGCGCCCCGCCTTCAGGTACTGCACCGTAAGATCGGGCGCAACGGAGACGCTATACTCCGCCTCTCTCTCCAAGCCATCCTTTGCGAAGAGGACTGCCGATATCATCGTCGTTGCTACAAGGAATGTAACTATGATTGCTATGCTCCTCATCCTGTATCTCTTAAGGCAATCGAAAGAGTACGAGAATATGTTCCTGTGCTTCTTGAGCATCCTAACCCTTCTCCATTGTCATATTGAACTCAGGAATCGTTGCGCGGTAGTAATCTTGCCATATCGGCGTATCTATGAAGCTCGACGGGACGACATAATCATATCCGCCTGGAATATCATATAGTGACCTGACAAAGACCTCTATCATCGGGTTCCTTGTCCCCTCATAGTTCGTTCCTATGGCTATGCTCGGCAGTCCTATCATGCGGCGGAGCGATTCGTCAATCGTCTTGGACTGCCATTCCGCCTCGCTCATCACACACAGCGAGACGAGCGCAACTGTAAAGATCACTGCGCAGAGCGGCATCAATGCGGTTCTTTTCATTCATCTATCCTCCGAACTAATCACTTTGCGGATGGTATTATGACGAGGTACCTGAACTTGCCCTCGTAACCCAGCGATTTAATCTCTACAACATTGTCAATTCCGGCATTGACAAGCGTGACGAAGCAGCAAGATGCGATTGAGGTATTCACGACGAGCGTATTCTTTATACTAGTCTGGCCGAGCTGGATGCCGTTGAATATTATGTCCACATCGCCTATCTTGTCTACCGTCAGCGGCTGGACCCCCAATATCATCGCAGAGAGCCCCCCGGCGCCTGAATACCCAAATATGTCCGTTACACTCCTCCCTTCCGATATAGTCATGTTATCTGATACATATGTGTTGGCGTCTATCCACCCCTCAGGCAACTGAGTAGACTGGGACCAGCCAAACTCTGGATGCGATCCTATGAATACGCCAACTAGACCAACCGTCCCAGCTAATGAGATCACAAGCACGATAAACATTACCTTGAAAGGGTTTCCTATAGTGCTCATTTTGACGCCTAGGAGATTCCTATCTATTTCAATAAATAAACTTTTTACTGCGCTCTCTTCTTTCAGAATTCAATTCCAAAGCGCTTAATTTAAAGTCAATCAATCTATCTTTTGAGGTTATTTTGGTATGCGCAATCTTGTTGTTGCAGGCGTATTCGCCATAGTTGCCCTCGTGATGCTAGGCTCTTCGGGATATCTGTATTACCAATACTACGGGCAACCACGGTGTGAAGCATGTGGCATGATTATTACGCCTGAGATGGCTGAGAACTACTATATAATCGATACTGACACCAACCAGCGGCTGTATTCCTGTTGCTCGGGTTGCATGCTGAGGCTGGCCGCAGCGCACCCTGATATGCATCTAGAAGCGATGGACAGCTGGTATGGGACTGCTGCCCCCAAGACTATTATCGAAATAAGGAACGGTCAGCTTCAAAGCGTATCCGTCGACACCGCTAGGATAATGCTCGGCTCCAAACTAACAAACAGCTGTACGAGCAACCGGTTCGCCATAAACGCTACGTCGGCACAACTACTGCAAGAGAATGGCTATAACCCTTCAAACCCCCTGAGCCCATTCAAGTCAACGTTGCCTGCCAACACTCCGCTGGTGAACGTCTCAGCGGCTCTGACAACCTTGAAGGCGAGAGGCATCAGCTACGTCCCCCCATCGATGGCATTCCTGATCGGAGCTGCAGTGGCCGGCATCGCGGTATTGGCGATAGGCGTGATGGCATGGAAAAAGTTATCAGTCCCTCCGGTTCCTAAGACTTGACTTAGAACACTGAGGGCCAAACGATGATCTGGACGCCGCTGACGACGATAATGACCGTGCTGGGCATCTTCGGCCTAGCGCTGATGCTCTTCTCTGCAACAAAGGCATATTCGATAGTGCGCAAGTCTGCGCACGCTTCGCTTGAAGAGAAGTACTTGCTGGAGAAGGACTATTACCTGCTATCGACGGTCGTCTGGATAATCCTCGCCTCGAGGATAGTTGCAAGCGGGCTGTTCTGGGCAACAAACGAGAGCTTGATCGCGCTCATTCCGGGCGCAATGTGCCAATTCGGCGTGTATCAGGCAGGATCGCCGTATTCTTGGGTCGATCAGGGAATCAAACTGTTCGTCACGATAGTCTATGGCATTTGGCTCACTCTTGATTACATAAATAGGCGGACAAAGGGCTCCCCGCTCATCTCGTCCCTGTCAAGACTCTTTATACTGATGACGCCGCTGCTACTTATCGACACGGTGTTAGATCTGCTCTTCTATGGCTCAGTGGAGGCGGTTACTGTGCCGTGCTGCAGAATAGTCTTCGACCAGACATCGGCAGTCCCGTGCCCATATTGCTTCGTCTTCCATGATGCGCCGCTGTTCCTGATGGTGATCGTCTGCTATGGGCTGTCAATCGCGGCCGTCGTTTGGAGCCTTGCTATAAGGCACTATCTGAAGGTCGGAGAAATTGAGCCGATCGGCATGGCTGCGATAAGGCGCTTGGTGACCTTCTCACTGGTCTTTGCAATCATCGGCACAATAGCCCTAGTTCCTGCGATACTGCAGGTGATAGGGGCTGGCGCCTTCTTGCATTGATCTATTATTTTTCTTTGCCTTTCTCCTTTTTATTATCCGCCAAGGAGACTGTCTTCACTATCGCTGACGACAGGCTAGCCACGCGCACCTTCTTGGCCTCCCTCCTGCTCATCTTTCCGCCTATTATATCAACAAGCCTCCCATCCTCGACGACAATGTAAACCTGATCTGTCAGGCAAGCTCCTATCCGCCTGCCGTCCATGATTATGGCATCTCCAATGTTGGCATAATGCACCTGCCGAATCTCCTTTCTACCCTGTACAGTTATTGCCTTCGTCTCTAGGTTCGGCGTTATCATCGAAATCTTTAGATCGTTGGCAATCCTCCTTGCGAGCCCTCTCGCCGCCTCGCTCCAGACTATCACCGCCGCATCAGGCTTCCCCAGCCTCTCTACCTGCATCAACGGGAGCGAAACCATGTTCTTTAATATTCTCGTGTTCGATATCGTCTGCGCGCCGAATAATATTCCGCTCTGCACGCTCCTGCCTGAGTTGAGAATTATGAGCGCGTCAAGATCGCATAGAACCGCCTCGTCGAGCATTCTGCTGATGCTATTACAGGATTGGACGAGCGATGCTCTTGTGCCGAATTCCTTTGAGAGGGCAATGGATGCGCTCATCCCGATAGGTCTTACATCGACCGTGAATCCCATCCCCTCGAGCGCCTTACTCAGCGCAACATGCGCCCCTTCCATCACCGGGTCGCCACCGTTGACCGCAATGGTTACTTTGAGTAGGCTTACCTTTGCAGGTGATACTTCACCTATCATCCTCGGCAACCATTCGGTAATCTTCACAGAGCCGCCGGCATTCCTATACTCCTTTATTACCCCTATCAGCGCATCACTCAATTCGTTGATTACCCAAGCGGACCTGTGTAGCTGGTATGCACCCGACTTCCTTAGCGCCCTCACGAGCCGTATCCGGATGCCATGCGGGTCCTTCTTCGCCTCGATGTCATATAGCAAAAGGTGCATCAGAGCACTATCCCAAGGGGTTGCTATATTTTATCAGTACCGTCATCTTTAACTTTATGCCGTTGTTACTTATTGGCATGTGATTGGCATGTCCGCCTCTCTAGTAACTTCGATAGCGCGGCACCCACCCGCCGTCATACTCGCGCAAAACACAAGTTGTAGGTCAGCGATACAGCGGCTGGCCATTATGAGCGTCCGGCATGCCATCGTCTCTGACGACGGGAGGAAGATGATTGGCATAGTCTCGGCAAAGGACATACTCAATTACCTTGGAGGCGGGGACAAGTTCGAAATGGTCAAACGTGACTTCGCGGGCAACATACTTCGTGCGCTAGAGTCTCAAATCAGTCCGATCGTCAATAGGTCCCCTCTGGTGGGGCAAACATCCGCCTCTCTCCCTGATATGATGCGGCTCATGGCAAAGCACGACATAGGCATGTTACCTCTGCTGGACGAGAACTCCGAAATATGGGGCTCACTATCTGAGAGGCATCTCTTCAGGCTATTCGAGGCCAGCCAGATGTTCGTAAAGGTCTTTGAGATCATGTCGAAACCACTTATAACGCTTGATCTAAAGAATACCCTACTCGACGCGATGCGGGTGATGATCAAGCACGACATCAGGCGTATTCCCATAATGAATGAGGGTGAACTGTGGGGCATAGTTACCGTCAAGGACGTAATCAGATTTCTTGCAAGCCCGTACGTGGATCACATTATAAATATGGGGTTATCTGACTTCCTCTTCAACACAAGTGTTGCAAAGATGTCCACTGTGAATCCAAAGACCGTCAGCCCAGATGTCGACCTATGCGACGCAGTCAAATCGATGAATCTGGCGAGCGTTGGATCCTTAATTGTAATGTCGGACGGTCGGCCTGTGGGGATCCTCACAGAGAGGGACTTCTTGCTCAAATTGCCAAAGCTCAGGGGCGTCGAGTTTATGCCTGACCCATGCAAGGGAAGGGTGCTGGTCGGTCGGGTTCACTTCTGAAGGTTCTGGTTGAACGATGGGCTATCATGAAGAGGGCGGAACCGAATCTGCACGTTCGCCTATGCGTATGGGCGACATCATCTGCCGAATATACCCTGCTGTTTCGTTGATATTTCTGCTGTCCTATGCCTTATCGATGGTCATTGGTATCTATCTCTTCTTCTTCACGCCTGAGGGGGCCGAATTCAGCTCGAAATCGCTCACACAGCTTGCGTTCTACATCTTCTACAACACGAAGCTGCGCTTGCAAGGTTCCTTGACCGTAGGATGGCTCTTCCTTCTGCTTTCAATCCTCTTTACAGCGGCATTCTTCGTCGCCGCGCTGTCAAACGTCAGATACTCAGAGTCGGCGAGGGGGCTACTTCACAAGAATGATCCGCACTGCATCTTCTCCAACTTCTTAATGGCTATGCCAGCAATATGCTCCGCTGCATTCGTATCCTTCTCCCTGATTCACGTGATTGAGGCGAACTCCGGATTACCAGTTGGGGGCATCGTCTTCCCAGATCCATTCCAAGAGATCCTATTAACTTCATACGCGGCTTTCATCGAGGAGGTCGGCTTTCGCTTGGTGCCAATAGCGTTCCCCGTAGCAGCGTATCTGCTCTTCCAGTCCGCTGCGAAGGTCTCCAATATGCGCCTCAAGGAGCGCTTAACGGTCGTTGCACTGGCGCTATTCAAGCCGGAGTCGTTCAGGCGTAGGATGGGTCTCGGTCGCGACAGGTCGCTACTAAAACTTAAAGTGATGCTGGTATTGGCCTCCTCTGTGATGTTCTCATATGCCCACGTGGCAAGCGGCGCTTGGGAATCCGGAAAGGTGATTACCGCCTTCATGGGAGGTATAGTATTCGGGTACTGCTGCCTGAGGTACGGGTGGGAGAGCTCTTTGCTGATCCATTGGTTCTTTAATTCATACTGGAGCATCCTCTCCTGCGCCTCCACTCTAAACACGGCATTTGCAGCATTCTACGACCTCTCATTCCTGATGGCGTTGTATATGGGCTTCGCGTCTCTGCTTGCATTCGGCTCCATGGCACTCTCCAAAATCGCATCTTGGCAAAGGTGACCTTAGGGCGCTCAACGCAGTCTTTTATTGGGTTTGCGATAATACTGTAACCGTCGTGATTCGATTGCAAGAAAGTGGAGACCTTCTCAAAGACCTCGGAGAGCCTATAGTGAAGTCCGCAATTGCCGATGCAAAAAACGCAGAGATCCCTTCTGCCACCGCAAAGGGCGCCGTCACAAATTTCGCTGAAAGGTGGAATGATTACTCACGCGCCGCCCTAATGGTTATGAGCTGCGAGGCGGTTGGCGGAGACCCTGCCGCTGTCCTGCCTGCTGCCAAGGCGCTGGTCCTCGCCGGCGGGGCATTTGACCTGCATGACGACATCGTTGATGGATCGTTCACCAGGACTGAAAAATGCATCCCGACGACCCTCGGCAAATACGGCCAGCACGTCACGATGCTTGCAGGCGATGCTCTGCTCATAGAAGGTCTATCGCAGCTCTACCGACTGGCGGAACGAATGCCGATGGCTAAGGCGGGCGAAATCGTCAAAACGATAAAGAACGGGCTTTACGAGCTTGGATCGGCCGAGGTTGACGAGTTAGAGCTTGTCCGGAACGTCAAAGTCACGCCTGAGATGTACTTGCGGATAGTCCGGATGAAGGCCGCTGATGTAGAGTCGTACACGCGCATAGGCGCTATGGCAGGCGGAGGGACTCAGGACGAGATCGAGGCGCTGGGCAAATTCGGAAGGATGCTTGGCATGATCGTGATACTCCGGGACGACATCGAAGACACCTTCAATGACAAGCAGGAACTCCTCTCGAGGATAACCAAAGAGAGCCTCCCGTTGCCTTTAATATACTCGCTCAGTGACCCTGAGTGCGTCCAAAAAATCATTTCGATACAGGCTGCAAATACAAACAATCCTGTCGAACTAGACGCTCTGCTCGAGATAATCGAGAACAACGGCTGTTTCGAGCGAACTAAGGCGAATATTCAGGAGCTGTTGCATCAATCAAAACAAGCCCTCCGTCACTTGAAGGACCCTTCAAAACTGCTCCTGCTGTTTAACGAGTGATTTATATTTACTGACCAATAGGTATCCAAAGCCTTACTGGAGTCGGATTATAGGTTTTCATTATTTTGTCCCCCAACCTTTCTTTCTTCTACTGACCAATAGGTATCCAAAGCCTTACTGGAGTCGGATTATAGGTTTTCATTATTTTGTC
>MAGU01000013.1 GCA_001717025.1 Candidatus Methanomethylicus oleisabuli
TGTATAAGAGACAGCCCCCCAGCACAACGACTGGCGGGAGGCCGTTCCCCCCCTTTGAGAGGCACCTCGCGCCTAGGCGATTCATGGCGTCTAGGAGTGCGCCCATCGGCCTCCTCCTCAGCTGCTCGTTGCCGGTGAGGATAGTAGCGCCGTCCGCCTGCGCCGAGATCGCCGTGAACAGCCTCAGCGCAGTGGCAGAACCACCGCAGTCCACTGCGTCGCTTGGCGCCCTGACCTCCCCCCCAGAGATGAGCCACCGGTCGCCGCTGTCTGAAATGCCAGCGCCAAGCATCTTTGCTGCATGCAGGGCGCGCGCCGCATCGTCAGACCTCGATGGGTTGATTATCTCAGAGCCGCCATTGGCCAAGAGCGCGCATGCCACCGCCCTCTGCGTATAGCTCTTCGATGGCGGTGCTGACACCCTCCCGATGATATCCGAGCGCATTATCCTGACGTCCACCTCAACCACCCCTGCTCGCCTTGGTGTTGTTGACGGAGGTGCGGATCACCCTGCACCCAAGGCCAGCCCAGCACTCGGCTATCTGCCCCTCCAGCTCCTTGCACGACACGGCGCAGATCGAGGGGCCCTTCCCGCACACGCTCGCGGAGACCGCGCCGTTCTTCATGGCAGCAACGATCGGCGCTGGATCAATCCTGAAGGCGTGTGCCATTGCGAATCCGTTGAGGAGCATCGCTTGCCAATGCCTGCCATCTAGCGCCTCACCCATTGCGACCTCCGAGACAGGGGCGTACTGACTTATGAACTCTCGATCCACCTTGCCCGAGTAGCGCCGCTCCTCAGGTATCAGGAATATGGCGCTCACCGGCTCGAGCTCAAGGCTCTTCAAGATCAGCCCACGTCCATTATCGGTAACGTGGAGACCGCCGAGGTAGCTCGCGCAGGCATCGTCCATTGCTCCCGTGAGGCTCACGCCGCTCCTTAGCGAGGCATCAACACCCGTCCTTATGATCTCGATATCGTCCATCGACCCGCCTATAGCATCGAGCGTAGCCAATACTATCGCATTTGATGCGGCGCTCGAGCTCTTCATGCCCCGTGCAATAGGAATCTCGCTTCGGGTGCGGATCATGCCGCCCAGGTCGAGGCCGAAGTGCTTGAGAGTTCCCTTGAAGGACTCGACCGCCAACATATTCTCCCCGCCCTCACGCGCGCCGTCACCCTTCTCGACGCCGTCCGCTTCAATCTCAACATCAACGGTCGGCTCTTCCCTGAGGGTGACCTCCGCGAATGTTCTGAGGGCTACGCTGAACGCCGCCCCCCTGCCGGAAGGCATTGCATTGACGACGGTCGCAGCACCAAACGCCACGCCTTGACCTCTTCCTTTGATCTTCACTGCCCCGCCCCCATCCTCCGTGACGCCTCTCCGAAGACCGCGCGCCGCATTGCCTCGATTGGCGCCGGCCTGCCAAACCAGATCTCTATTGCCTTAGCGCCCTGCTGCACGAGCATCTCCAGACCGCTTATCACCCTGCAGCCCCTCTCCCTGGCCATCCGCATCAGCGCGGTCTCCGGCGGGCTGTAGACCAGGTCCATGACAGTGCAGCCACTACGGAGGTCCCCCGGCCTGAGCAGGCTCTCCCCAACAGACGCCCCCATCCCGACTGGTGTGCAATTGATTATGACATCTGCCATGGCTTTCCCGCAACTTCCTAGCGGTATCGCAGAGGCACTTGCAAGCGGCGAGAGGTCGCGGGCGAGCCTCGACGCGTCTGGGAGCGACCTGCCCGAGATTGTCAGCTCAGCCACGGAGTGCCTCCTCGCGATCTCGAATGCCACACCGCGTGCGGAGCCGCCGTAGCCCAAGATGAGGACCTTCGCACCCTGCAGCCTGGCACCGCCCGCTTCGAGAGCCCTCAGCGCACCCTCGCCATCAGTGTTGTATCCAACCAGCTCCCCCCTGTTGTTTGATACGACGTTGACCGACCCCGAAGGGGCGGCGCTCTCGTCCACCCTGTCTAGATATGCCACAACAGAAGTCTTGTGCGGGATGGTTACGTTGCACCCCAAGACCCCAAGCGCACGCAGCCCGTTCACAGCAATGCCGAGGTCTTCCCTCGCGACCCTGAAGGCGAGATAGGCGCAGTCGGCGCACATCTCCACGAAGGCGGCGTTCATCATCTTCGGGCTCAGCGAATGGGAGACGGGGTCACCGATCAGGCAGCAGAGCCTAGTGCTGCTCCCGATCATCCCATTAGCACCTCCTGAGCCTTCCTCATGGTCTGAAGGTCGATCTGTCCCGGCGCAGCCTCCCGCCCACTCCTCAGTGATGCATATGTCCACTCAGATCCGAAGAAAGGCGCCAGTACCCGGGAGACCCTACCCAGGGAACCGTGGCAGAAGACGATCCGCCTGTGACCGTTTAGCGATCTGCACATCCCCAGCGCCGCCAGGTTGTCCTCGATGCGGGACGCGGGCATCACCGCCTTGAAGACCGCGCCCGCCGAGGCATTTACCGACGAGACGAAATCACCTAGCTCGCCCGGCTCGATCATCCTCCCGCTGTGCCATGAGACCAAGGGTTTGGCGCCGCCCCCTGCGATGCCGTCCATGCACTCGCCGAAGACCTCGGGATCCATCTCATAGTTTACGTCCACATAGTCCGCTCGATCCGCAGCCCTCGCGAGGAGCTTTGCGCGCTCACGATCCCCCCCGGCATACCGACCGAATATGCTGGTTGGCATGATAGTAACGACTTTCGGGACCCTGATATGCGCCACGCTCGTGAGCAACTGGTCAACCTTGCCCTCAGTCAGCCCGCCTATGCAGTCGAGCCTCAGCTCCACGAGGTCCGCCCCTGCTAGCCACGCTGCCGACGCCCCCGCAGCCATCCCCTGAACGCCCTCATCGACGATGCTCACGCAGACCCTCGCCCTAATCCTTGACTACCCCCTTCAGCGCCTCGTTAATCGCATCCATTGGCGGGTCCGAGACGATGGTCCCCTTGCCGAGTGCCTCCGGGAGGGCGAACCTGAGCTTCCGTGCAACCACCTTCTTGTCGTGTGCCATGATCTCGATGAGCGCCTTCCGGCTCACACCCTCCACTCTTGTGGGCAGACCGAAGCCGGCGATTAGCGACTCCAGCCGATCGACGGTCTCCCGAGCAACCATCCCAAGCGCCTCGGCAAGCCTTATCTCACCAGCCATCCCTATCGCCACGGATTCCCCGTGGCTGAACCCCCGGTACTCCATAGCGACCTCGACCGCGTGACCTAAGGTGTGACCGAAGTTGAGGAGCAGCCGCAGCCCGGATAGTTCCCTCTCGTCCTTGGCGACGACGCCCGCCTTCAGCTCCGCCGCCATGAAGACGGCACGCATGGTCGCATCATCATCGAGCCTCAGCAACCTGTCGCGCTCACGCTCAAGATGCTCCAGCAACCGGAGGTCCATTATTGCGCCGTACTTGATGAGTTCTGCGGCGCCGCAGCGCACCTCCCTCGGCGGCAGCGTCCGCAGCGACGAGGTGTCGGATATGACGAGCGCCGGCTGGTGGAATGCGCCCACGATGTTCTTGGCATCGGGGAGGTTGAGCGCAGCCTTCCCACCTATGCTGCTATCCACCTGCGCCAGGAGCGTGGTTGGCATGTGGATTAGCCTCACGCCCCTCATGTAGGTGGCGGCAACGAAGCCGGCGAGGTCGCCAACGCACCCCCCGCCAAGGGATATTATCGTCGACCCCCTGCCCGCTTTCGCATTCAGGAGGCCCTCGACGACGCGAGTGTAGGTGGCGATCGTCTTCGCCTCCTCACCATCGGGCACCAGCACCGTCTCCGACTTGATGCCGCTGCCGGCAAGGCTCGCCCTGACGGCATCTCCGTAAAGCCGCTCGGCGGGCGGAACAGACAGGATTACCACCCGGTCGTCGGATACGAGGGGTGCCACGCGCCGCCCTGCCTCTGCGATAAGCCCGTTGCCGATGAGTATGGGGTAGCTCCTCTCCCCGAGATCGACTCTTATTGTATGCAAAATCAGGACCTGCCGACCGCTCTTGCCACACTCGAGACCTCGCTCATCAGATGCCCGAACTGCTCAGGCGTCAGCGATTGCGGCCCGTCGCTCAGCGCCGACTCTGGCCTCGGATGGACCTCTATGAGTAGCCCGTCCGCGCCGGCGGCTACTGCCGCCTTGGATGCCGCGATTATCAGGTCCCTCCTGCCTGTCGCGTGGCTCGGATCGGCCATAACAGGCAGGTGGCTAATCAGCTTCGCAAGTGCCATCCCCGCAACGTCCATCACATTCCGCGTCGCAGTCTCGAATGTCCTTATGCCCCTCTCGCAGAGTACGACGTTCCAGTTCCCTTCCAAGAGCACGTACTCGGCGGCGTTCATCCACTCTTCGATCGTTGCGGATATGCCGCGCTTCAGCACCACAGGGATCCCCGACCGCCCTGCCGCTCGGAGCAGGTCGAAGTTCTGCATGTTCCTGGCGCCTATCTGTACGGCGTCGGCGTACCTTGCGACCAGCGGGATCTGGTCGGCATTTGTTGCCTCAGTAAGCACGGGAATCCCGAACTCATCCGAAGCCTCGCGCAGGATCTTGAGCCCCTCCTCACCCAGCCCCTGGAAGGAGTAAGGGGAGGTCCTAGGCTTGAATGCGCCCCCCCTGAGCACGCCCGCCCCGGCTTCCTTGACGCGCCTCGCCGCGTCGAATAGCTGCTCCGGGCTCTCGACGGCGCATGGACCGGCGCAGACGACTATGCGCTCGCCGCCGAACTCGGCGTCGCCTATGCGGACGCGCGTTCCGCCGGGAACCAGCTCGCGGCTGGTGAGCGGCGTGCCGCCCTTGATGTCAAGGCAGCTGCCCTTTGGGAGGGTCGACGCTACCCCTTCAGGGATGCCGCCCTTCACGACGTAGATCACGCGGCCCCCGGCATTGACGCGCCAGAACCTGCCATTCGTGGCGCTCTCGAGCTCGAGCGACCTCTCAGGCAGCCTGATGATCAAGCGGCCCTCCCCCTAACGATGCCTTTCAGGGTCTCGCCTATCGATTCGGCAACTAGCCCATGCTTCTTGAGAAGGTCGCGCTGTGGACCTGACTCGCCATAGGTGTCGTTGACGCCGATGCGCTTAACCGGAACAGGGTACTCGCTGGACAGGAGCTCTGCGATCGCCCCGCCTAGACCGCCGATGATGCTGTGCTCCTCGACGCACGCTACCAGCCCGGTGTCCCTCGCTGCGGATACGACCGCCCCGGTGTCTAGCGGCTTGACGGTTGGCACGTGGACGACCTTCACGCTGATGTCGAGTGATTTGGCGGCATCTAGGACCTCCGCCGTCATGGAGCCGTTCGAGAAGACGGTTATGTCCGAGCCGTCCGCGACCGTGACCGCCCTGCCGATCTTGAAGACACGCTCGCCCTCGAGGAACTTGAGCGACTCGTCCCTGCCGAGCCTCATGTAGACAGGCCCCTTCATCTCCACTATGGCCCTCGTGGCCTCAGCGATCTCTTGCCTGTCGCCCGGAACCACGACGGTCATGTTAGGCAGTACCCGCATCAGGGCAACGTCCTCCAGCGACTGATGTGAGCCGCCCTCGTCTGAGGCCGAGAGGCCGGCGTGGGTGCCGACCATCTTAACGTTCAGGTTTGCCCTTGCGACGGTGCTCCTTATCTGCTCCCAAGCCCTCATGAGGAACGGCGCGAAGACGGCGACTACGGGCACGGACCCGCTGAGTGAGAAGCCAGCGGCGATGCCGATCATGTCCTGCTCGCTTATGCCGACGTTGAAGAACCTAGTCGGGTGCGCCTCCGCGAACTTGTAGGAGCCTGTCGGCTTCGCGACGTCCGCCGTCAGTACCACAAGCCCATACTTCTCTTCGCCTAGGGAGGCGAGCGCCTCGCCGAAGATGTTCCTCACTCAGGACGCCTCCAGCTCGGTCAGCGCCTCCTGGTACTCCTCGTTGCTGAAGCGCAGCTTATGCCCCTTGTTCGTCCCCTCCATGAACTGGACGCCCTTCCCCTTCGTCGTGCGTGCGATTATGGCGGCGGGTCCGTCTGCCAGCTCGCAGAGGTCTAGCGCCTCCAGGATCTTCTCCGGGTCGTGCCCGTCTACAAGGTACGTCTCCCACCCGAAGCTCTCTATCTTGCCCTTCAGGGGCGCCTTCCTCTTGATCTCCTCTGTCCTGTCGTCTAGCTGCCAGCCGTTTCGGTCGACTATCAGGACGAGGTTGTTTAGCCTCAGGTGCGCCGCAGTCATCAGAGACTCCCAGATCTGCCCCTCGTCGCACTCTCCATCGCCAATTAGGACGTAGACCCTGCTCCTGCTGCCGCGGCGCTTGGCAGCCAGCGCCATGCCTATCCCTATGGAGATGCCCTGTCCAAGGGAGCCAGAGGGCGCGTCTACCCCGGGCGTCCTTAGGTCCGGGTGCCCCTGCAGCCTTGAGTTCAGGCACTTGAGGGTCTTAAGCTCCTCCTTAGGGAAGTATCCAGCCTCTGCGAGGACCGCGTAAAGCGCTGGTGCCGCATGACCCTTGCTCAGGATGAAGCGGTCGCGGTCTTCCCAGCCAGGCCTGTATGGGCTGTGGCGCATCTTCATGAAGTAGAGCGTGGCGATTACCTCTATTGAGGAGAGGGATGCCCCGACGTGGATTCCGGCAGGGGTGCTCGCGGTCATGTCGAGGATCGACTTGCGGATAGACTTGATCCTGTCTTTGAGCACCTGCAACTCGATCAGGTGCCGCTGATCCATGACTTCCAGCATCGCCTTCATTGCTGGAGCCCTCCCCCTGTGACGGTGCACGCCGCGCCTGGTTGAAGACGGGGATGCTTCAAAAGTTCTCTTCTGATAACGGATGCTTCACTTACAGAAACCCTACCATTGCAAATGGCGGGGTCTATAGATATTGGAATTGGCTCACTCTGACCACCTGTTGTGTAGCTTCTATTTTGAGGGTGACGGTATTAAATGTTTTGGGCAAAAAAGATTGCCGTCCACGGACCGGAAACGGAACACGGCTATGGCGAGCCGGCGCTCGGCGGGTTCCCAGGCGCCATCCTGAAGGCAGGCAGGGAGGCGGCCAATTTAGCCTGAAGGCACTCGTTGGCGCCAAGTTTTAAGCGCTGGATGCGGAGTCTGTAACGAACACCGAGGTGAAATTGTGGTGGGCATCATGGACAGGAAAGCCATCTTCACTGAGAATGCGCCGGCGCCGATGGGCGCTTACACTCAGGCGGTGAGGGCAGGGGACTTCGTCTTCACATCCGGGCAGCTGCCAATCGACCCTGCGCTCAACAAGGTCACCGAGACGTCGATAGAGGGGCAGAGCAGGCAGGTCCTCAAGAACCTGAGGGAGATATTGATTAAGGCTGGCGGAGCACTCGAGGGAGCGGTCATGGTCCGCGTCTACCTGAAGGACCTCAACGACCTCAAGGGGATGAACGAGGTGTACGGCGAGTTCTTTGGAGAGGACCCTCCGGCAAGGATGGTCTTTGAGGCAGCGCGCCTCCCAGGGGACGTCCGCATAATGATGGACGCCGTCGCTTATGTCAAGCGGTGAGCGGCCTGCCACCGCCGCTTATGGGGGCGCACGCTAGAGGGGCCATGGCCGGCGGCGCGCACTGGATTCTGTTAAGTTATTTGTCCTGTTTATTCTTTGTTTTATCATGCTCTGTTTTTCAATGTTTTATATGTTTTTTCAAATATCTTATTAACTGCCCAAAGCCAATATTAAAATTCAACGTGTCAAAATGAGTGGAAACTATTGATTATGACTCATCTAGACGTTCCGATATTAATGCCTCTTCAAGAGGACGCATTTTCTTGCGTGCCTAGATGTGTTAAAATGATCTTCATGTATATTAGTAACTCTTTAGAAGGAAAGCATGTACCTGATTTTGATTTAGAAAAAATTGAAAAAATAATTGAAACAAAAAGCGACGGCACATTTGCTGAGTGCGTCGTTAATTTAAATGGAGTTAGAGAAATAAAAACAGCGATACCTTCCATTGAATTTGAGATGAAGCAGAAATGGCATTCTTTAGATGAAATAACTGATGAATTGAATGATAAACAGCCTCCAATTGCATATATTAGAAAAAAAAGTCCACAAGGGGAATATGCGCATGCGATCCTAATTACAGGTGTGGACGTACAAAACCACTGTATTCACTACATAGACCCTTCGCTTGGTGAAATTGTCGAAGATCTTTCGGCATTTATAACCCAATGGGATGATGAAGATCGAGTATTAATAAAAGTTAAAATAGGCAAAAAGCCTCAAAGGATGTTAGACGTCTATCTTAAAGACGAAGATAAAACCATAAAAGAATAAACGGCGGGTGAGTGAAATGGAAATAAATGCAATGTCGGCGGTTCGCAAATACGCAATCCATCATTATGGCAACCTTATTTCTGTTAGCAAACCTGAATTTGACGCTGTTAATAAAACTTGGATTGCTGAAATAAAATCAGATTATCCTAGAATTATACGCGATGATCACTCACCAAATGAAAAAACAATCAAGTTGCTTTCTCTTCGACGCCTAGGAACAATTAAGTTAAAAGAAAATCTAGATATAATAGATGCTACGCCGCGAGATATGTGCGTAGAAAAAATTGACTATTCGCTCAATATGTGGCACGAACGCGCAGAAAGAATTGTTATAAAAGCATCTTCCGATAGGCTGGCCCATATTGATGATGCGCGATGGGTTTTAGGTAAAATTGGAACAATAATTTCTCGCTTAAAACTTAAAAATATAATATTAGATCGCGAGATTGACGCACTCTCTGTTAAAGAAGCAACAAAATTAAAGCAGTATTTACAACTGCTTGAGAGCTTAGAAATAGTTAGACATATTGATGATGGGTATTCCTATGGAAATACATTTACGGAACTTAGTGCCCAAGTCAATAATGATTATCATAAACTTAGCTCTTCAATATTGTCGCATATAATACGAGAAAGATATTCTGCGTTAAGAGAAATTTTTGGTATATCACAACTTGAACCATTTGTACATGTGGATAGTTGTTATTATCGATCTGCCCTTGAGGCAGATCGCCTGATATATTGGAATTACAATACGTTCACTGATCGATATGTATTATCTTATGGAAATAAACCAAAAATGCGTTTCAGATTACCATATATTCTTGATGAATTAGTGAATGTAGACGCATTGGAGTATGAAGATAACTGTTATTTTGGTAATGAAAAACTCTTTAGTCGAATGCAGAGTCTTAAATACGAAATGAATGAGTTGGCAGCGCCTAGAGCGTAAAAAGGTATAATCAAAATCAAAGAGTTGTCCTTGTTTTTATACGTTTTTCCCATTCTTCATGCGTCAAAATTTTCTTCTCTTCAAGCAGTTCCACAAGGCTGGTCAGCATGGTATCGAGCAATGCGACCTCTTCTTCGAGTTCCTTCTTAGTTTTACTTCTTACCATGTGCTTCACCCTCATTTGTCAGGTATCCTTTCTCTGATAACCAACTAGTGATTATATTGCGGAGGGTGTCAGAATGCCCCTCCCCAAGCTTTGGGACAACTTCCTTGTCGATAATATCCACAACCCCGTCAGGAAGAGAAACAAGTATTTTTTTCATTGCGAAACAACCCCAATTTTTACAATATTCGTTGCGTCATATTTCGTTGCCTCTTCGATAAGCCCTTTCCAATTGTTGGGTGCGCTCATCCCCGCAACCTGTGATGGCGTCTTTCCCTTGAGGCTTTGGTGCGGCCGGACATAGTTGTAGTGGACGGTATAACCTTCGAGTATCTGCGCAGTGCTGTCGAATGATTTTAACCCGCGCATCGGCTTGACCCGATCCTTGAGCGTTCCGTGAAGCCGCTCTACGATGTTGTTCGTCTCTCTCGCGTTTATTCCAACGCGCTGGATGAACTCCGGCGTATCGCCCTTGTACCTGCTGTAAAAGACCTGTTGAATGCGCCGTTGTAAACATAACTGCCATCGACATAAACCGCCTTTGGCTTGACCTTGCTCTGCTCGAACCCTTTCTTGAAGATTGCCACGGTGTCCTCAAACGTCCTTGACCCTGAAATGTGCGACGCTACCAAGAACTTTGTGTCTTCGTCAATCATTTCCCAGAACCAGATGCCGCGACCTTCGCATGACAGCATCGTTTCATCTTCATGCCATTGACCCGAGAGTTCGGGCTTTAGCGTCTTGACGTACTCCTTTACAAGCACTGAATATTTCCTTAACCAGTTCAGGATTGTCACTTGACTGACGTGCTCGCCGAATATTTGCTCCAAGTTCCGCTGAGCCTTCCGCAAAGAGAGACCTAGCTTTAATTGCATTACCAATCTGGGCATTTAGACCGTCAGGAACGGGTGTCAGAGGCAGTTTATTGTTCTTTGAAAAAATGGAAAAACCTCCAGAGGATTATAGTATTTTCGTCAGAAAAGTAGAAAAGATAGGATATGACTCGACCGGAAAACCCGACGCTAACGAATTTGATGTAATTTTAAAGGAGTATAATGAACGAAAAGAAGAACATTTAGTATTGTTCTCTGAACTAGATTCCTGCTTTGGGCATACGGATACAGGTCGTATTGATCCAACGTTCTTCTTGAAAGAATCTTATACAAAGCTGATGACTTTCACAAACTCCCCTTATATGTTAAAACTCTTATCAGAGTGTGCACGGTTTGTGAGAGCGATTTAATCCCAAGAAAGACTCAGAAAGAGAGTATCGGTATATCGAAGTAAATCATGTTAATGTTAGGACTGGACAAATTCAAAAACATATGCGAAAAGGTAAAGACATTACACAAGGCACATTAGTTGTTCATGAAGGCGATATAATCATTTCAAGACGTTGGCCAGACCGCGGCGCGATAGCGGAAATTCCGAAAGATTTTGAAGGTGCTCTCGTCGTAAGCGAATTTTCGGTTTTGCGTGTAAATGAAAACATGGTTGACAAGCATTATTTCCTTAATTTGATAAAGACAAGGCAATTCTTAGACATGATTGATGTCTTTTCAACTGGTGAAATGTCGCATAGAATATCTGAAGAAGATTTAAAACGTGTAAAGATACCTGTTCCTGATTTAAGTCAACAGGGATCAATACTTCAAGAAATGAAAACCCTTCAAGATGAAGCGATTGATTTACGACAGAGGGCACGCCTCTTAGATAAGCAAGCCCAAGACAAACTTATTCAAGCATTAAATCTCGCAAAACAAGACGGTAAAAAACAGCATATTGAAAGAGTCACCTTTGACCGCATTAATGAGTAATTACGCTTTGATTATCAATGATTTAAAATCCCGCTCCGAAACTATTCGCTCTTTTCATGGTGAGGCGCGGGACAAATAAGTTAACAGTATCCGCGCACTGAAATTCTTATAAGTACCGTGCTTTTTAACCAAGCTGGACGAGGGCCTGAGGTGGCCCGGGTTAGGCTGCGTCCTGCAGCCCCCGAAGGGTAGCGGCTATCCCGGAGGCCTGTGGCGCCGATGGCGCAGAGAGCCTCAGTTCGCGGGTTCGATCCCCGCCCCGGGCCCTCATCGATCTATTTTTTCTCATGATCGGCATAGGGTCTCGACCAGCTCATAATTCATGCTCCCGATCCGCAGCCGCTCGGCAGCCCTCATCTGTATGAGGCAGCTGGTGTCGTTGAGCTTCCCTAGGACATCCGGCGGATCCTTGCCCCATCCGGGGATCACGGCAGTCCGGTCTAGGATGTCCAGAGACGCCTTATCCGCGGCCACCGGGTCGCGCGACGCCAGGATGCCGGCATTCTGGAAGACAAGCTGCCCCGCAGGGGCGGCGCAGTCGCAGAACTGGGTCACGTCCATCAAAAAGTTCATGTAGACGACTGGTCGGTCAGCGAGCATCCTCGTTACCCCTGCAGCTGCCTTCGCCAGCCCCTCCTGGAAGCGCTCCTTTCCATCCGGAAGTAGCCTTATAGAGCGCGTCTCGCACTCCCACATGCACGTAAGGCAGTAGACGCACGCATCACCCCTTGCTGGACCGCCTGCCCCCATCTCCAGAGCTCCGAACCGGCACGCCGCGGCGCACCTGCCGCAAGCGATGCAGCCTTCCCTGTCGAAGATTAGACCGTGCTGTGCGTGCTGGGATGCCTTGCACCCCTTAGTGGTGCACCCCATCCCGAGGTTCTTTATCGCGCCGCCCATGCCCGAGAGCGGGTGCCCCTTGACGTGGCTGAGCATGACCGCCGCTCCTGCCTCAGCAATGCACCTCGCCACCCTTATCCGGCGCAACGGATCCCCGGACCCAACATCGTCGAGCACGATCTCGGCACCGGATTCGCCGTCAGGCCCGTCCGCCACGGCTATTGGGCAGCCGAGCGCCTCCTCGGTGAAGCCGTTGTACCTTGCGCTCGAGAGCACCCCCGGGGCACTTAGACGGTTGCCTGTAGGATAGAGCGTCGTCGTGTCAGTCGCGAAGGGCTCACCGCCGTGAGCCTTTATTGCGTCGACCGCCCTCCTGACGAACTGAGGGCGTATGTGCGTATAGTTGCCCAGCTCCCCGAAGTGGGCTTTTACGGCGGTCCGGCGCCCGCTCAGCTCCCCCGGCATGAGCACNCCCCCGGCATGAGCACCTCGTTGAGGAGTGCATCAATCCCAGCGAGGGCATCGCTGGATCTGTTGAAATCCAGGAAGTAAACCTTTGAGGTCATGTCCGCTACCGCCAATAATGTTGAATAATAGCTCACATGATCCCCCTTTTTTGAGTTTTCCCCGGCGGATTGAAAAGCTATTAAGCAAGCATATTTTCAATAGACAACTATGCCAACTCGCGAGATCAGTGGTTCAGGGGTGAGGTGGATAAACCTCGAAAAGCCAAAGCGCGAGGAGGTAATGGCTCTGGCGGGGCACTTCCCATTCCATAGCCTGAACATCGACGACTGCCTATCCAAGATACAGCTCACGAAGGTCGAGGAGCACGACGACTACTTATTCGTCATACTGCGCTTCCCGGTACTCTGCGGCGGGTCAGGCTGCACCCCTTCCCAAGTATCATTCTTCGTTGGGAGGGACTACCTTGTCACCGTGCATGATGGTTCCATCGGCGCGCTCAATGACCTATTTGCCTCATGCGAGATCAAGCTCAAGGAGACTGGGAAGTTCACTCAGGACGGCGTCGGATCCCTCTTTTACATGATATTCAGCACGATCGTGAACTCGCTCTTCCCCCTCATGGAGAGCCTGATGGACCGACTTGAGGACCTTGAAGAGAATGTCTTCTCGAAGACGCATGAGTCCATATACGAGATCACGCGCCTGAGGAGGAGCATCGCGGATGTGCGCAGGATACTCTCGCCCATACGCAGGGTGATCGTTGAGATCTCGGACGGCATACGCCGTCAGACGGGGGACGACCTCGACCTATACTTCAGCGACATCCACGACAGGATAGAGAAGATATGGGAGCTGTCTGAGACCTCGAGGGAGATAATCGAGATATACAAGGACACGGACTATACGCTCTACCAGCACAGGATGAACAGGGCAATCGTCATACTGACGGTCATATCGACGCTGACGGCCCCCGCAATGGTGCTGGGCACGATCTACGGCATGAATATAGTGCTCCCCGGGAGCGTCTTGGACGAGCCTTGGTTCTTCTTTGGTCCATACACGACTTTCATCATACTTGTTGTGCTGTCGCTCATACCAGTAGCGTTTATGATTGTCTACTTCAAGAGGCTCGGCTGGCTGTGAGCTCGGCGGCTGGCTCGCCACATGCGATTGTGGTGATTTGAGATGGGCATGGTACTGCTCACGGTGGCGTACGGCAAGGAGGATGCTGCCGCTACCGAAGCGCTCGACATCCTAATGCCACACGACCCGAACTCCTCGGCGGAGCGGCCCGCCTTCGGGGGGCTCGTGCTGGTCACGACGGCTCTCGACCAAGATGTGGCGGCGGGGCATATATTCGACGCCCCCACAAGCTTCATACGCTCAATCTCGCCGGTCGACATCATAGTGAAGTCGGACATACGGAGTATAATGGAGGCAGTCGGCGGATGCCTCCCCGCCGCTACTGGAGGGACCGCCGCGGTGAGGTGCGCCAGGAGGGGGAGGGCGGTGGCGTCCTCGCTCGAGGTAGAGCGCGCCGTGGGCAACCTCCTCCTGCGAGCCGGTTACAGAATCGACCTAACCGACCCTTCGACGGTGGTCCGCATAGACATTATAGGAGAGCGCACCGCAATCTCCATTAGACAACACGACAGATTCTTCAAGAAGGGGGTTCAAGGATGACTAGATTGAAGGTCGGTAAGATACCAAGCAGGCTGCTCAAGGGCACCGTCTTCAGCAGGCTTGGCGTCAGCGACCCGTCTGTCATCCTCGGGCCTAACATCGGCGAGGATGCGGCATTGATAAAGGTTGGCGGGGAGGTCCTCGCATTCAAGTCCGACCCTATAACGGGCTCGGTGGACGAGATAGGCTGGCTCGCGGTCTATGTCAACGCCAACGACATCGCCACGCGCGGGGCGGTCCCGAGGTGGTTCATACAGTGCATACTGATGCCCGAGGGCGCATCGCTATCCGACCTCAGCGCGATATGCGCCCAGATCGACGCCGCGGCGCGGGAGATCGGCGTCTCGATCGTTGGGGGGCACACTGAGGTCACAAAGGGAATATCAAGCCCCATAGTCGTTGGTGCGATGATAGGGACCGTCGGCAAGAGGCGGTTCTTCTCGACAGGCGGCAGCGGCGCCGGCGATCTACTCTACATGACCAAGACGGCGGGGATCGAAGGGACGGCGATACTGGCGTCCGACGAGCGCATTATCAGACGGTTCGGCGAGGGGTTCGCCGCCCGCTGCAAGGCGCTTGTAAAGCAGATAAACGCCGTTGAAGAATGCCTCGTGCTCTCAGACCTAGAGGGCGTCACTGCGATGCACGACGTCACGGAGGGGGGGCTACTCGGCGGGGCGTGGGAGCTTGCGGAGGCATCGTCGGCAGGGATACGCCTGGAGCTCGGGAATGTGCCGCTTCTAGAGGAGACGTCGGCAGTCTGCGGCGAGCTTGGCTTGGATCCGTACAAGCTGATAGGGTCTGGCTCGGTCCTCTTCACCGTGAAGCCTGCATTCGCAGGCAACGTCGAGGGCGCGCTGACGTCTAAGGGGATACACTTCGCAAAGATCGGCGAGATGGCCGCTCGCAGGCGGGGGCGCGTCGCGGTGCTAGCCGATGGGAGCGGACGGAGGATGGAGCCCCCAAGCTCCGACGAGCTCTGGAAGGGGCTGCGCATGGAGTAATACTTTCGGTATTATCTCCGCTAAATGTTTCTTCTAAAGTACAAAAGCATTAAATGCACGCACGGATATGTAGTACGTGGTTGACGGCATTGGCTTACGACATCATCGCTAACGAGATCGGCAGACCCACGCTCTTCAAGGACGAGGGCAAGCTCTTCCCAGACCATGTTCCAACGAACCTTGTCCACCGCGACTCGCAACTCAAGGCGCTGGGCAGGATCTTCAGGGTCATGCTAGAGTCGCCCGGCGCAGCCGCCCAGAAGGCGACGCTGGTGGGCGATGTCGGCGTCGGCAAGACGGCGGTCGCCAAGCGCTTCGGCTCTACGATGGAGGCGCTGGCGAAGGAGAGGGGAGTAAATCTCAGGTACGTCCACGTCAACTGCTACAAGGACCGCACGCTATTCCTTGTCGTTAAGAAGGTCGCGCAGCAGATACTCCCCAGCATACCCGACAGGGGCTTCTCGGCACAGGAGCTCTTCCAGACGCTCTGGAGGATCCTCGAGGAAGAGAACATCTACCTACTGCTGGCGCTCGACGAGATAGACTTTCTGATATCGGTCGCCGGGGAGAAGGATGCGCCGCTCTACTACCTGTCGCGGGTCGCTGACGAGTACCTGAACCGCCCACAGCGGCTCAACCTGATACTGGTAACGAGGAACCTTGAGTTCGTCTCCGGCCTTGACAGGAGCGTCCAGAGCACGCTTCTGCACAACGTCGTTAGGTTTGATAAGTATAGCGTCGAGCAGCTCTACGACATCATACGCCTCCGCGCCTACGATGCCATGAGGGAGGGCGTGGTCAGCGAGGAGGTCCTCTCCATGATCGCGGACGTCTCCTCGCCGCGCGGGGACGCAAGGTACGCGCTGGAGCTCCTCTGGAGGGCAGGGAAGTACGCCGACGCGGAGGGCGCCATGAAGGTTATGCCGGAGCATGTCAGGAAGGCACAGCTGGATGTCTCCCAGTTCCCGATGCAGACAGTAGTTGACCTGCCACTGCACGAGCGGCTCTTCCTGCTCTCGGTCGCCAAGGTCCTGAAGAGGAGCAGGGCGGCTTATGTAACCATGGGGGATGTGGAATCGACCTACCGCGTCCTCTGCGAGAGCCAAGGGGTCGAGCCCCGGAAGCACACGCAGTTCTGGGAGTACCTCCAGAACCTCAGGAATCTGGGGATACTGTACACTAAGATATCAGGTGCTGGATTCAGGGGAAAGACGACGCTGATAGGGCTGCTGAATCTCACGACCGAGGCGATTGAGGGGAGCCTTTCGAAGGTGGAATGACATGTCTGTAGAGGAGATATTCTCGTCCAAGGGGAGGGTGAAGGTGCTCAAGACGCTCGCAGAGAAGGGCGAGATGAACATATCCGAGATCACGAGGCGCGCAGGACTCAACCACACCACTGCCGCGGCGCACCTGCGCAAGCTCTGCGACCTTGGCCTGATAGAGGAGAAGCGGTTCGGCAGGATCAGGATATTCAGATTCAAGAAGGAGGACCCGAGGGCATGGGCGATCCAGTCGCTCTTCGAGTCCTTCGCAAAGAGGGTTCAGAATCCATGAGCGTGAAGATGGTGGACATCAGCGGCAAGGAGCCGGTACTCAGGGAGGCGGAGGCGACAGGCATGATAGCGCTCAGGGAGTCGACGGTATCCAGGATAAGGGCGGGCACGCTGGAGAAGGGGGATGTTCTCGCGGTCGCAAAGGTCGCGGCGATACAGGCAGTGAAGCGCACGCCTGACTTCCTGCCTCTCTGCCACCCGATACCGATCGAGGAGGCCTCGGTCGACTTCAAGGTCTCGGATGCATCGGTCTCCGCCACCGTACGTGTTAAGGCGTTCGCCAAGACAGGGGTCGAGATGGAGGCGCTCTCGGGTGTGTCGGCGGCGCTCCTCACGGTCTGGGACATGGTAAAGAAGTACGAGAAGGACGAGATGGGGCAGTACCCCTCGACTGAGGTCATGAGCATCAGGGTACTGGCGAAGCGGAAGGGGGAGCAGCAGACGCCCCGGGGATGACAGGCATGAACGCGAGCCACCACGAGGGTCTTCCATCAGGGCTGAGGTTCCACGTGATAGTCACGAGCGACACTATAGCCAGGATGATGGCGAGGTGCGAGCAGTTCAGCGACCAGAGCGGCGACACGGCCATCGGGCTCGTCTCCGCGGCGGGATTCGAGGTAGCCGACAGGGAATACCTGCCCAACAGACTGGAGATGATACGCGATTCGGTTAAGAGGGCAGCATCTTCCGGCGCCGCGGACGTGGTGCTTGTCATCGGTGGGACCGGGATCAGCGGTCGCGACAAGAGCATAGAGGCGATCGACCCCCTCCTCGACAAGCAGCTACCCGGCTTCGGGGAGCTCTTCCGGCGCCTCTCCTATGAGGCGATCGGAACGCCCGCGATAGCGTCTCGTGCCGTCGCCGGAGTATCCGGCGGGTCGCTCATATTTGCCCTACCCGGCTCTCCAGACGCGGTAAGGCTCGCCATCGAGGGCATAATCCTCCCGGAATGCCAGCACTTGTTGAAGATGCTGCGCGGCTGAGGCGGGCGCATTGGCGTCCCTGCGGGCTGCAAGTAGCCAAGGGCGCGGGCATTTAGCCAGACCTGGCT
>MAGU01000014.1 GCA_001717025.1 Candidatus Methanomethylicus oleisabuli
GAGATTGTGAGGCGTATTTGCCCTTGTATTCACGTGATTGCTGGCGGGGAGGCGTTTCCTAGGTGAGCGATTTTGTGGAAAGAGCCATCAAATTCACCGACAAGGAGGAATTCGAGAAGTCGGTTACCGAGAGCCTAAAGGACTTGTTCGGCGAGCCAACCGCCTCCTCAATAATTTACCACCTGGGGGGATCGAGCGTCCTGAGGGATCCAAAGTCGCTCAAGGCACAAATAGAGGCAATATTCGGGATCGGTGCCAACATAATCCTAGCACAGATAATACGCGATCTAGAAGCCCCATACAAGACACGACGATCTTAGGTCAAGCAATCAAACCGTGGCTTACCGTCGCCCCCGCTCACCGCCTTTTACCCCCTTGCTTGCTACCTCGATCCTTATCTTGGCTACGGTATCGGGCCTCTGCAGCTCGGCGATCAGCCTCCTGTCGAGATCCCTCGACCCCTTGTCCGCCGAAATCATGAGCGTCCTGCCGCAGACGTAGCCGCTCTTCCTCGTCACCATCTCCTTCTCGCTCTCAAAACTGAGTAGCCTGTGCCCTTTGCCTGCTATCCTGTCCGAGACGCCCCCTGCCTCAATGGTGATCACGATCTCCGCTCCGTCATCCCTCGCAGCATCCTTGAGGTCATCCGGCAGCTCGGCGAGGCCAAGCTCGCACCTGGTTGCCACTATACAATCCGCGAGACGGGACCTGATCTCCTCCTTCGTAACCTCGACCGTGGTGGGGTGGAGCGCAGTTACCCTGCGGTCGCCGTACGCTAAGAACTCGACTGAGGGCAATCCCAAGACCAATCCTTTTATGACAACGCGTGCATAAATCCTTTAGAGCTGCAGCCTCTTGGCAACCTTCTCCGACTCAAGGCAGAAGCTTGTGCAGGCACTTTGCAGAGAAGGCATCATAAGGACGTGCGCCGTGAGGGATGCGATGCTGGCGGTCCCTCGCGAGGAGTTCATACCCGAGCGGTTGCGCTCCTCAGCATACAGCGACTCACCGCTGCCCTCTCTGGCCGGGCAGACGATCTCCGCTCCTCATATGGTCGCCATCATGTGCGAGGCGCTCGAGCTGAAGCCCGGGATGATCATACTCGAGGTCGGCGCAGGAACCGGATACCATGCCGCCGTCTGCTCCGAGATCGTGGCCCCGGATGGCGCTGCCCCACCGGGTCACGTATATGCCGTGGAGTGCGTGCCGTCACTTGTCGAGTTCGCAAGGGCGAACCTATCCCGCTGTGGGTACGCAGAGAGGGTGACCGTGATAGAGGGCGACGGCACGATGGGTTTTCCACAAGCCGCACCATACGACAGGATCTTGGTTACCGCGGCGGCGCCGGCGGTGCCCCCTCCTCTTAAGATGCAGCTGAAGGAAGGCGGTATACTCGTCATGCCCGTTGGGGGCTTGTACTCGATTCAGAACCTGCTGAGGCTGCGCCGCTCAGGCGAATCGTTCGCAGGGGAGGCGCTAGGCGGCTGCGTCTTCGTCCCGCTCAGGGGTCACTACGGATGGAACGAGTAGCCCTGGCTCCTTTCAGAACCACTTATCCAGGTTGGGTTGCCTCTTCCGCTCCTTGGTCGTGGTGCCTATCCTGCTCAGAGCGGCATCCACCCTATCAAGTGAGAACTCGAACGCGTCTACGAGCATCCTCTTAACGCCCGCGGAGTCGACCGGATGCCACGCTAGCCTGTAGTCCGAAGTGACGCTCGGGTTCAGGAATATGTTCCTTATCGCATCGTAGTCGATGCCATCCTCCGGCTTGACCGTGCCCCTCTCAAAGGCAGCCTTGATGCTTCCCGCCTCCTTAATTATCTTCAGCGCCTTCTTAGGCCCTATCCCCTCGAACCCATCTGGATTGAAGTCAGTCCCCAGCAGGATTCCCACGTCGATTAGTTGCTCCCTCGTCAGCGAGAGCTCCGCAAGCACCTCCTCTAGCTTCACCATCTCCGGCTCTATGTTTATGTAAACGGGCTTGCCCGGCAGCTTCCTTCTGCCTGTTACCGCAAAGTTCCTGACGAGCCTGGGCGCGCCGAAGAGTAGTGAATCATAGTCCTGGCTTGCCGTGGCCCAAGCGTCCCCCTTCCTGTTCATATATGCCGCCTGCGCCTCCCCCTCCGAGGGGGCCTGCACTACAGGGACGCCCATCGCCGATAGGAGCTGCTTCGCCTCCTCCACCATCTGCTTGGTGAGCCTTGAAGTTGCTTGGGCATGCCGCCTAGCCCCCTCCATGTCTCCCCTCTCGATGGCGAGCCTGTACTCCTCCCTCGCCTTATCCTTGGCCTCTAGCCGCTTTGTTATCTCCGCCGCCTTGAGCTCCGGCGGCTTGCCATCGAAGACGTAGACCGGCTTGATCCCGGCCTCAAGGAGGTTCGCGGTCCTGTAGAACGTTCCAGAAAGGTGGCTCGTTACCCTGCCCTTGCTGTCCTGGAGGGGGGTGCCATCCGGCTGCCTTATTATTGCCAAGAACTGGTAGAGTGCGTTGTAACCGTCAATGCCCACTACGCGATCCTTTAGCCCCTCGAACTGGATGGGTGTCTTGCTCACCAGGTCCCTCAGGTTTACTCCCATCGCTCACGCCTGTCCATGACTCTGCCTCGGCTTGATCAGTGTAATGGTCCTGCCCTTCTTGAGCAGTGAGACGTTTATCTTGCCTCTGAGCTCAAGCTCGATGAGTGCCTTGTTCAGCTCCGTCATCGAGATCTCCTTCAGCATCGCCTTGAGCATCTCGAGCAGTTCCTCATCGCCCAGCGTTCCCTGCCTCTTCGAGATCAGGTCGAGTATTATCAGGTCAAGCGACTCTGTCCTCCATCTCATGCCGTTGTCCCATGCCATCTGATTCCCATGCCCCTTAGACGAAGTTGATGAGCGGCTGCTTGCCCCTCAGGGTCTGCCTGCTCCTCTCCTCCCATGCCTTGTAGTACTTCTTCACGTCCTCTACGATCGTCGGCTTGATCTTGGATCTTGCAGCCTCGAAGTGCTTCATGGCTACCACCTTGGCATCCGGGTCCTCCCTCAGCGCCATTAGCCCAGACTCCCTGCAGACCGCCTCTATGTCCGAACCGGCATAGCCATCTGTCTCGGTGGCCAGCCTCTCGATATCCACATCCTTCGCCAGCGGCATCTCCTTCGTGTGTATCTTGAATATCTGCAGGCGTGTGCCCCTGTCGGGCTCCGGCACGTAGAGCAGCCTGTCAAACCTGCCGGGCCGCATTAGCGCTGGGTCTATTATGTCGGGTCTGTTAGTCGCCCCGACTATAACAACGTTCTCAAGCCCTATCAATCCGTCCATCTCTGTCAAGAGCTGGCTTATCACCCTCTCCGTCACCATCGAATCGCCGCCGCTACCCGCCCCCCTTATGGGCGCTATCGAGTCGATCTCATCGAAGAATATTATTACCGGCGCGGCAGTCCTCGCCTTTCTGAAGACCTCCCTTATCGCCCTCTCGGACTCGCCAACCCACTTACTGAATATCTCTGGTCCCTTGATCGTTATGAAGTTTGCCTCGCTCTCATTAGCCACCGCCTTCGCCAGGAGCGTCTTGCCGCAGCCGGGCGGTCCGTAGAGCAGCACGCCCTTTGGAGGCTTTATGCCGAGGCGCTTGAACCTCTCAAAGTAGTTGAGCGGCCACTCTATCGCCTCAACCAGCTCCTGCTTGATCTCCTCGAGCCCGCCGATGTCCTCCCACTTGACGTTTGGAACCTCGACGTACACCTCCCTCAGCTCGCTGGGCGTGACCTCCCTGAACGCATTCATGAAGTCGTCCATGATGATCTCGAGCCTCTCCAGGACCTCCTCCGAAACCCTCTCCTGCTGAAGGTCTATCTGAGGCATGTACCTCCTAAGCGCCTTCATTGCCGACTCCCTCCCGAGCGCCGCGAGGTCCGCTCCGACGAAGCCGTGGGTTATGCTGGCGAGCTTCTTTAGGTCTACATCCTTCGCCAGCGGCATGTTCCTGGTGTGGATCTGGAGTATCTCATATCTGCCCATCGTGTCTGGTATGCCTATCTCTATCTCGCGGTCGAACCTACCCGGTCTCCTGAGGGCCGGGTCAAGGGCGTTCTGCCTGTTCGTCGCCCCTATGACTATCACGTCGCCGCGCGCCTCCAGCCCGTCCAGGAGCGCGAGGAGCTGCGCGACGACCCTCTTCTCGACCTCGCCAGTCACCTCCTCCCTCTTGGGGGCTATGGCATCTAGCTCGTCGATGAATATTATGGCCGGCGCGTGCTGCTTCGCCTCATCAAAGAACTCCCTCAGCTTCTGCTCCGACTCGCCATAGAACTTGCTCATGATCTCCGGTCCGTTTATCGCTATGAAATACGCCTCCGTCTCATTAGCCACCGCCTTCGCCAGGAGCGTCTTGCCGCAGCCGGGCGGTCCGTAGAGCAGCACGCCCTTAGGCGGGTCGATGCCGAGGCGCTTGAACAGCTCCGGGTGCTTGAGCGGTAGCTCCACCATCTCCCTTACCTTCGATATCGCATCCCTGAGCCCTCCCACGTCCTCATAGGTCACGCGGGGCACCTTCGCGGCCTCCGCGGGTTTCTCCATTATTGCCAGGTTCGTATCCTCATTGACCAAGACTATGCCTGAGGGCTTGGTTGAGATGACTGCAAAGGGTATGGCCTGCCCAAGCACTGGTATGAGCACGTTGTCGCCCTCTACCAGGGGCGTGTCGGTGAGCCTCCTCTTTACGAAGCTTATGAAGCCCGAATCGACTGGTATCGGGAACGAAAGCGGCGCGAGCTTTACGACCGTGGCTGGCTTGGCCTCGGCCTTTCTGATAACCAGCTTCTCGCCGATGCCGATCCCCGAGTTCTTCCTTATGAGCCCATCCATCCTTATGATGTCCATGCCTTGGTCCTCGGTGTACGCCGGCCAAGCGATTGCGGCCGTCTTCCTCTTGCCCTCGATCTCGATAATGTCGCCCACGCTGGCGCCTATCGTCTTCATCGCGTCAGAGTCTATCCTCACCTTTCCCCTTCCAACATCGCGCTGCTTCGATTCGGCAACCCTTAGAGTAACCTCTCCGCCCTTCCCTTCCATATTCTGCACCACTTGTAAGATGGTTAAAATGACCTATGTATTCCTAAGATATGTAGGAATAAAACTTTTTGATAAAAAAGCTATCCTGGTAACGTCTGCACTACCTCTACATCTACCTGTCCGACGCCTGGCACCTTTGCGAACGCATCCTCTATCGGCTGGGTCCCTCCGGAGTAGTCCCCCGGCATTATCACGAATACCTTGAGCGCCTTCAGGCCGAATGCGATCTCCTCCTCGTCGAACTTGTGTACGTAAAGGTCCTTGTTCCCCTTTGGTAGCGCTTCCTTCAGGTCGGCCTTCAGTTTATCCAGCTTCACCGCGTCATCCTCAGGGAGTATCTTGATAACTGCCAAGAGCCTAGACATGATTATCGCTCCACCTTATGGCCCCGTGAACCCGCACTTTGGGCACTTGTAGTTGTTGACAAGGTCCCTGCACTTCCGGCAGCGCCAGAAGACGACCTCGCCGCAGCTCGGGCAGGGCAGCCTAACGCCCTTCTGGTCAGGAAGGATGGGCTCCTTGCACGAGACGCAAACTGGCAAACTTAATTCGCTCATAATTAATCACCGGATTTGAATGGTTAAACCTGAAGCTGATATATAAATCCTATCCATGATGGGGCCACTCGTTGCCTGGTCTGCATATTGGTCGGCGCGCAGTAGCTGGCACGGTCAGCCCACGAAGATCGACCTCAGCACCGGGAGTATCGCATAAACGGCAAGCCTTGACCTAATGGCCCTGGTGACTGCCGCACTCTGGAGGTCGAAGTCGTATCCTGCAACGGCGTTGAGCAGGTCTATCCTGCCGACCTCCTCCAGCGCCCTCTCCATCTCCGCGCCGCTCATGTTCCTGAAGATCCTTGCAGCCATCCCCATTGCGGCAAACTCCCTTCCGAACACCCCCCTCCAAGCACCCTCGAATTCGGCTAGGGGCCTTCCATGGAGTGCCCTCTCTGCGGCAGCCCTTCCTGCGATCTTCGCGATGGCGCCGCCGACCGTAACCCCCCCTCCCGTCGTCTGCTTAACGAAGCCGCCCGCATCACCGACTACCGCCGCATTGCCGATGACCGACCTCCTCACAGGGCCCCCAATCACCACCTTCCCGAATAGCGGCTCAGAACACCTCGCCCCCTCTACCGCCCTCTTTATGTGGACGTCCTTGAGCACGAGCCTCCTGAGCAGCTGGAGGGGGATCCCCTTGTATGATGCTAGCCCAACCCTTATGCAGCCCCTCCTTGGCACCACCCATGCGAAGAAGCCGCTCGCGAGCTCGGTGGTGTGGAACTCGACCATATCCGGCTCGGGCGCGTCTACATAGAAGTCAAGCTGCGCCGCGGGTATGGACCTCGGGACCTCGAAGCCGAGCCTCCTTGCAACCCTTGCCTTGGTCCCCTCTGCCACAATCAGCACCCTGCCCTCCATCCCTTTGGCATACCGAGCCCCGGTCTCGACCTCGGCGCCGGCTGCCTCCGCCATCCTGCACATCTCTCTGTCGAAGGCAGGGCGGTCTACGACGTATGCCTTCACACCGCCAGCCCTGACCGCGTAGCACCTTCCTGACGGGGAGAATATTCTCACGCCCCTTATCTCATTGAGGACCGCCCCCCTGCCACCCGCCAACGTTGCCACCCCCCTGCCGCTTATCAATCCGGCACAGTGGTCTGGCTCCCCCACCTTGCCGTCCTCCTCCAGAACCCTCACACGGGCGCCCATCTCCGCCGCCGCGGCAGCCGCCGCTAACCCCGCCGGACCTCCGCCAACCACCAAGACGTCGTGCAAAGCACTTTCCTCGATAGCTTTTTTATGCTCTTGCACATTAAAAAAAATTCGTGTAATGCGATGGACTTCCAGTTCAAGCAGGCTATAGTCGTGAGGCAGGACCTGAGGATGAGCAAGGGGAAGGTCGCTGCCCAGGCGGGGCACGCTGCGGTCTCCTCTTATGTCTGCGCGAAGAGGCGCAAGCCAGGCTGGGCGGATTCGTGGTTGCAGGAGGGGCAGAAGAAGGTCGCACTGAAGGTCAGCTCGCTGGACGAGCTCCTGAGCCTTAAGAAGGAGGCTGATATTGACTCGCTGCCGAATGCTCTGATAGAGGACGCCGGACTGACCGAGCTTGAGCCTGGCACGGTCACATGCCTCGGCATCGGTCCCGCCCCGTCTGCCTATATAGACAGGATCGCCGGAAGGCTCAAGCTCCTGTGAGCGTGTGCGGCTATGCCGTTGTGCAAGACGTCATCGGTCCTCGAAGAAGAGCTGGGGCTGCTATACTATTCGTCAGAGCGCCCCGCCCTTGGCGGAGTCCTCAGGCGGCGCCCGGAGGACTTCACCGTCAACGAGATAACCCCTGAGGGCATCGAGGTCGGGCCAGACCTATGGTCGCTCGATCGGGGTCAGGGCGGTTACACGCTGGCGTTGCTAAAGAAGGTCTCCAGAGACCAGCTCTCGGCGGTGTCATACCTGTCGTCGAGGCTAGGCGCTCAGATCGGTTTCGCAGGGATGAAGGACCGCCAGGCAGTGACCTACCAGCTCGTGTCTATAGGAGGGCGCCTCGAGCAGGCAGACGTCCCTAGCGGTCTCCACGGCATTGAACTGCGGGTCGTCGGTCACTCCAGGTGGCCTGTGAAGCCAGGAGACCTTAAGGGCAACCGCTTCGCCATTGCGATACGGTCGATCAGCCCGGACGCCCTGCAGGACTGCGGAGCTGTGGGGCCAGTCGAGTGGGCCCTCAACTACTATGGTCACCAGCGCTTCGGAACAACGCGCCCGAACACCCACAAGGTTGGGCGCCTCCTGGTAAAGCGAGATTATGAGGGCGCTGCGCGGGAGTTCCTCGCGGCTGCATACCCTTGGGAACCCATCGCCGTTAGGGGCGCCCGGTCTGATCTAGCCGCAGGCTGGGACCTCCGGTCCGCCCTCAGGTCGTTCCCCGCCTCGCTATCTCTCGAGAGGATGCTGATAGGGCGGCTCTTGGCTAGCCCCTCTGACTACGAGGGGTGCCTGCGTTCCATGCCACAGACGCTCCTTCGCCTATTCGTTGGCGCCTACCAGTCCTACCTGTTCAACATTGCCCTGTCGCGGAGGCACGCGGCGGCCGGGGTGCGGGAGGTCGAGGTTGGGGACTATGTGGCGCCACTCGACAAGTGGGGGTCCCCATCCCGCCCCTTCCGGTGCAGCTCTCAGAACGCTGCAAACCTGCGCTCGATGGTCCGATCAGGGCGAGCGTCGGTTATGGTAAGGGTGATTGGTGAGAGGAGCGACTTCTGCGGGACAGACGGCGGCATATACTCCTCTATCTTGGAGGAGGAGGGCGTCACCCTTGGCGACTTCCATAGCGTATTGGGGCTACGTTTCGAGGGGGCTCTGAGGGCAGCTGCCTTAAAGCCTATAAACCTCGTTATGTCTGAGGGGCCGGACGATATGGATGACGGAAAGCGCAAGCTGACCGTGAGGATGGCTCTGCCAAAGGGCTGCTACGCGACGGTCATACTCAGGGAGATCATGCGCTCCTCGGACGTTGCCGCATCTGGGTTCTGAACGCGGCTCCGGGTGCCGCTTAGCATTTCACGGAAGTAGCCTGTCTGGCGTCCTAGGGAAGAGTGCGGCCTCCTTTATGTTCGCAAGGTCGAGTAGCTGCATGGTGATCCTCTCGATGCCGATGTTGAAGCCACCGTGGGTCGGTGCCCCATACTTGAAGAACTCCGTGAACCACTGGACACCAACAGGGCTCAAGCCCTTCTCCTTCACCTGATCCATGATCTTGCCGTACCTGTTCTCCCTCTGCCCGCCGGAGCTGAGCTCGAGCCCCTTGAAGATCATGTCGACGCTCCTCGCCCATGCCGGATCCTCGTCGACCCTCATGACGTAGAACGGCTTGACCTTGAACGGGAATCTGTTGACGAAGAAGAAGTCAGACTTGAACTTGCCCTTGACATACTCCGACAGCAGCGCCTCGCCCTCCCTGTCGTAATCCTCGCCGAACTCGACCTTCTTGCCCATCTCTTCCAGTATGTCGTAGACCTCTGGGAACCTGAGCTCCGGGAAGGGCGCCGCCGGGACCTCCAACTGCTTGCCCAAGAGCTCCAGCTCATCCTTGCACTCCTCCTTCACCTTCCTAACGCCGCTCTGCACAAGCGCCTCCTCTGCCCTCATGACGTCCTGCTCGTCATTTATGAAGCCCATCTCTACGGCGCATCCCCGGTGCTCGCAGAGGTGCCTGGGCGTGTGGCTGAGCTCAGCCCTCCAGCTCGGTCCAAGGTCGTATATCCTGTCCATGCCGGAGATGACCGCCAACTGCCTGTGGAGCTGCGGATCCTGCCTGAGGAATGCGCTCTTGTTGAAGTATACAACGGGGAAGACCTCCGCGCCGCTCTCAGACGCCGCCCCCATAAGGCAGGGCGTGAATATCTGCCTGAATCCCTCTCCAGCCAGGTAGCTCTGGAATCCCTCAATAAGCTTGGACTGCACCTTGAATATCGCCATCACCTCCGGCCTCCTTAGGTCGAGGACCCTGAAGTCCAGCCGGGTGTCAAGGTTCGACTCGATGTTCCCGGATACCGACACCGGAACCGCCTGCACGATCTTGTTGAGGACCTCTATCCTCAATGGCACCAGCTCCCTGCCCTTGGGGGCTATCTTGGTCGGCTTGACTATCCCCTCGACCGAGATCACGTCCTCCTCCCTCAGCGAGTTGGCGGCTTCTATGAGCGCGTCATCGGTAACCCCCTTCTTCAGCGTGATCTGCAGCTGCCCCTCCCTGTCCCTCAACACGATGAACTTGAGCTTTCCAAGGTCCCTGAGCTTGTGGACCCATCCAGCTACGGTAACGCGCTTCTCCGCGTCCTCGGGGAGAACCTGCGACGTATAGTGAGTCCTCTGCGCCAATCTTGAACACCTTGAAGATTGATAATTCCCGACCTCTAAAAAGCTTATCGTGAAGGGCGAATCACTCGAAGACGATGTGTATTACCTCGCCGGTCAAGATCCTTATCGCCTCTTCCGCCGACCTCTGGTCGAGTGGCATCTTCCTCTGGTCGGACCTGGGGATCCTTATCGTGCTCTCCCAGCTCCCGTCTGGCAGCCACACCGTGTTGGCCCCCATAACACGGGCAGGCGTCACTATCTGCTCAAGCAGCCTCTTTATGCTCGACGTCTTCTCTATTATCCTGACGCTTATCTTCCTCTCATCACTGAGCTGCTTGCTGACCTTCTGTAGCTGGGTCCTGTTCGCATTAGACCCTCCGCTGACCATTATGATCATCATCTTCGGCAGCTTCACGGTCTTGTGGATCACATAGTCCTTCAGGTCTGAGTTCTTTACCTCGTAATCCAAAAACCACTTTGAGACCTCCACGTCAGCCTCTGTGACCTCCCCCTTGTCCAGCTTCTCCTGGCACCTGGGGCAGAGGACACCACTCTTCGCGCAGAAGTAACATATGGGGGTCTTCAATCCTTGCGCCTCATTTGGTTTTACTGATCCTTATCGTTATAGAACTTGCCCTCTTCGTGCCCGTCCCTTCCTTGAGCAGGACCTCGTCCGTCCCTATTTTGACCTCATTTATTGAGGCTTGGGGCATGAACTTGTTCCTAACCATCTCCGCCACATCGACAGCCTTGCTGATCGACATGCCCCGCGCCTTTATCAGGACCTCGTCCGCCCCCTCATGGAATGCCGTCAGGCAGGCAAGAACATAATTCATCGGCGGTTTTTTACCGACGAGTATCGTGTTCTCCTGTGGCATACATACTCCCTCGGCACCTCTAAAGGGCTAACGAGTTTAGCAAATTCTTGAATAAATATATTGTGGTTATGCCTTGCAAATGAATGCTGATTCTATCGAAGTTGTTTCTGACGCTTCTTTAGCGAACGCGCGCGCCATCCTGCCAGTGGGGCGCTCGGCTCTCTTACATTTTGAAATGACCATCTCAGAAAACGTTAAATTATTCTTTACAAAAGTAAAGATAAACGGCGGCTTTATTATGACTGAGCGCCCCTCGCTGACCGACCGGCAGATTCAGATCCTGCGCATGCTTTACCAAGCAAGCGAGAGCACAAGCGTCTTCACCGTCAAGAAGACCCAAGGTGACCTTGCCCGCGAGCTGGCCCTCACGCGTCAGGCGCTAAACATACATCTGAGGAGGCTACGCGAGGAGGGCCTCATAAGGACCGGGAGGGGATTCATCGACCTGACCGAGGGTGCTCTGGTGGTACTGGGAATAGGGACGGCCGAGGCGTTTGTCTTTCTCAAGATACAGCCATTCAAGCGCGATCAGGTTTACGATAAGGTGCGCCGCCTCAATGCCACGAGGGTATTCAGGGTTACCGGGGAGATCGACCTCATCGCGCAGGTGCCACAGTCGAGGCTGGACACCTTCCTTGAGAACGTCTCCAACATAGACGGCGTCGTCTCGACCTCCTCCCACGTCGTCATCTCCATTATCAAGTGAGACGCTGAACATTATGTGAAGAAAAACAAGGAAATATTTATAACGCCGGTTCCGTTGTACGGAGAAAAACGGTGTATATCTAATGCCTATACAAGACCCAGAGAAGCAGCAGTTGGCGCAGAAACACCTGCTTTACATCAAGGTGTGCAGGTCCTGCGGCGCAAGGAACGCGGCGTCCGCCGTGAAGTGTAGGCGCTGTCGCGGCGACGAGCTCCGTTGGAAGAGGCGCGAACTCAAGCGCTAAAATTAGCGAAGTTTTTTATCCTCCGTTTATTCTTCCAATCTCTAGCCGGGCCCGTAGTCTAGTCTGGTTAGGACGTCGCCCTCACACGGCGAAGGTCCCCGGTTCAAGTCCGGGCGGGCCCACCATAGAACCTCCTTTGTCTGCATCAAAGAAGCTTCACCAAGAAAGACGCCTTTTGATGCGTTTGTGCCTTCGGGACAGTCCTTGGTTTGTTCCGGGGACAGTCCTAAGCCCGGGACCCTTTCCAAATACTGCGAAATAGTGAGGCCTTTCTCGGTGGCCAGGGCCAGGATCTTGTCGTAAACCTCTTTCTTTACCGTGATCGCCTTATAGCCCAGCTCCCGTCGCCGCTCATAATGCCTGCGCGCCGGTTGGCCATCTGTACGTTTGCCCTCCAGAACATACTCTTCATGACTCGGTGTCTACGGGGCGTCCAAGTCAAGTCGATGCAAGCCCTGCCCCTGCCCCTCACTGTTCAGGCAGTGTTTAGATGTACTCGATCGTGCTGGGGGGCTTTGGCGTCAGGTCGTAGAGCACCTTAACGACCGAAGGCAGCTCCACAAGTATCCTGTCCCTGATCTCTTCCAGCCTCCTCCACGGTATTCTTGTGGGCTTCGCAGTCATCGCATCCTCGGAATCGACTGCCCTGATCACCATGATATCGCCGAACTTGCGCCTGCCGCCCTCGACCCCAGTTGCCTTGTCGCTCAGCAGAACTGCGAATGCCTGGAAGCTGCTCAGGTCAGAGGTGCCATCCTCAACTATCTTAGTCGCCCTGCGAACGACCGCGACCCTCTCCGGGGTGGCCTCTCCAAGAACCCTTAGTGAGAGCCCTGGACCCGGGAATGCCCTCCTCTGGCACATCTCAGCCGGCAGCCCTAGCCTCTCTCCCACCTTCCGAACCTCTGGCTTGTAGAGCTCAACGAGGGGCTCGATAAACTTGAAGCCGTACTCCTTCGACGTCTCGATGCCTATCTGGTCGAGGACGTTGTGCTGCGTCTTGACTCCCCCCTTCGTCTCAACGACGTCTGCCGCGATAGTGCCTTGGATGAAGTACTTCGCGCCCTCCTCCCTCGCAATGCGCGTGAGCGTGTCGTAGAACGTCCTTCTGAACGCCTTCCTCTTCTCTTCCGGGTCAGTGATCCCCTTCAGCGCCTTGAAGAACGGCTCCTGCACCTTGTATAGCTTGGCGTTGAGCCCAATCCCCTTGAGCCTGCCAACGACATCCTCCGGCTCTCCTTCCCGCATGAGCCCGTCGTCAAGGAATGCCACTATGGCCCTGTTGCCGATCGCCTTGTGCGCCAGCATCGCGGAGACCGTGCTGTCTACGCCTCCCGATGTTGCAGCAAATGCCTTCTCATTACCGACCTCATCCCTGAGAAGCCTGACCTGCTTCTCAATAAACGCCTCTGGATCAAATGCCATTCTGGTCATCTCCGAACGCTAATCTCTTGCACCTCTGCACTTAAAAATCAATCTTGATGCGCCGCCCTGCATCACATTTCATTTCATTTAATTGCACTTCATTGCTTCGCCTAGCCTAGCTTCGCCCACTTCCGAGCAATGCCGAGGCGGCTGGTGCTGGTAGGCGGTTCGATCCATAGTGCCTCAGCGGTTACTGCAGCCTCGCCGTCCCAACGACCCTCAGCTTCTGCCCTGAAAGGTACATCAGCACCGCATCGTCGCCTGCAACGTAGGCCATCTCCTTCTCAAGCGCCAGCGTCAGTTTGGCTCTCCTCCAGTCCCCCGCATCCGAGATCGACTCCACCCTGGCTGGCACGAACTGCATCCAGTGCCCCACATGGATAGCCATCCCCGGCTTTAGCGGAGCCGGCCAGTACCTGAGCAGCTCCCCTGCCCCCTCTAACAGCCTCGCGGTCTTGACCGCCGTGTCGTTGGTAAGCACCGTCCCTCGGTCTAGGTCTTCCACCTCCACCCCCTTGAGGGCGAGGCCTACCCTGTCGCCATCAACCGACCAATCGAAGTCGTCGTCATGCTTCTGGATCGACCTCACCTCTGCAACCTTATCCCCAGGCATGACTCTTAGCGTATCGTGCCTTCTGACAGCCCCCCTTGCGATCGTGCCCAGCGCAACGGTGCCGACCCCCTTGACGCTGAATGCGTGGTCTATTACCGCCACTCCAACCTTCAATCCATCCGGCGGCGCGCCCCCCACCTCTGCCGCCTCCCCGAGGAGCCTCTCCCTCAGAGCACCCGGCTCGTCTCCGAAGAACTCGTACCCCTCCACGACCGTCCCCTTGATCAGGGGCATCACCTTCTCCCTCTGAATGAAGTCCCTCAGCACTATGAAGCCGTCCCTCACGCCGGCGCAGTGCAGCATCAGGACGCACTCCCCGAATGCCGGCGATATCTCTTCCACCACGAGTATCGCCTTCCTTGCAATAGACACGGCGAAGAAGAGCGGGGCTAGCCTCTCCGGGTACTTCGCGGGCTCGATAAAGGTCACCGTGTCCTCGCCCCTCTTCAGGTTGTAGAAGGTTATCTCCGTGGACGTGCCCCTCTTCCCAAGCCCTGCACCGTACCCCGCAGGTCCTATGACCGCTACATTGATGTTTCCCATAACATCCCGGAAGATGCGGCACCTCTAATAGGCTTTGCGCATTCGCTGCCCGGTCCGGCGCCTATGCGTTCTCAGACAGCGACCTCACTATGCGCTCGTAGCCTATTGTCATGACGTGCATTCCTGCTAGCTGCTCCGTCTTCCTCAGCTCCCTTATCATCGAGGAGAAGAACTCGATGTTGACGCCGTCTATCCTATCCCTCTGCCTGCTCCTGTCCGGCTCTGCGTCCGCCATCTTCATCTGCTCCACGAACTCATCCGGCACGGTGATCCCTGGCACGCTCCTTCTGAGGTGTTCAGCGGTTGCGTACGACTTGCAGGGGAATATCCCCAGCAGGACCGGGATCTTGAGCCTGCCCATCTCGCGTAGGAACCCCTTTGCCCGCTCGATGTCAAATGTTGCCTGCGTCTGCATGAACTCTGCGCCAAGCGCGACCTTCTTCTCAATCTTCATGATCTCCATCTCTAGCGGCTCGGCGTTCGGATTCCCGGTGATTCCGACGTGCAGCCCGACCTTCCCCGCGATACGGTTCCCCGCGAGGTCGCGCCCCTCGTCTACGATGCCCCTCACCATCCTGACGAATTGAGCCGTGTCGATGTCGTAAACGGGCATAGCCTGCGGGTTGTCGCCGAGCGTCGTGTGGTCCCCGCTCATAGTCAGCACGTTCCTGATGCCTAGGGCAGCAGCGCCTAGCAGGTCCGACTGGAGCGCGATCCTGTTCCTGTCCCTCACAGTCATCTGGCAGACAGCCTCGACGCCCGTCCTGATCTGCATTATGTGTGCCGCGGCTATGCTAGACATGTATGCCCTCGCCCTCGGGTTGTCCGTCACGTTGCAAGCGACGGTCCAGTCCCTCAGCGCCTCCGCCGCCCTCACAATGTCTTCTGCGTTGGCAGTCTTGAGCGGCTCGACCTCCCCCGTGAAGACGAACCTCCCCTCCGTGATAGCCTTCATAAGCCTGCTGTGGATTGCCCTGCCCATCTCCAAACACCACCGCCTACCTGCTTGCCAGCTCCTGCGGCCTCGCCTTGGCCGACCTGTCCTTCGGTGGCCTGTAACTCTTGAGCGCCTCTAGCCTGCCCTGCCTCTTCAGGCTGTTGAATATGAGCACCCATGCGCAGTCGTTCTTGTATTCGCCCACCTCGCACTTCCCGTTGACCTGCCCGCCGCACGGTCCGTTCTGGAGCCCCTTGGAGCACCTCACGGTCGGGCATATCCCGCCCGTCTCGAGGAGGGCGCAGTCCGTGCACGCCCTGCACCTCTCGAAGTACCTGCCGACCCTCTCCGTCTTACCGATGAAGAGCGTGTCTAGTGCCGGTATTATCAACTTCTCCGTATGATCCGCAATCGCCTGCGCCCCTGCCCCGCACGCCATGCAGAGGACCGCGTCAGCCACCTCCAGCTCACCCTTGTGCGCCGCGAGGTCGCGCCTGACGATCCTGGCATCGCACGGCGACTCGACTACCGCCCAGCCTAAAACCCTGCCGCCGAGCCTCTGCGCCATCGCCTTGACCTGCTCCTCGCCGCCCGTCCCGCAGCCAGTGGCGCATGTCCCGCACCCTACTATGAACACGCTGCCGTAGGGTGCCACCATCTCGTCGATCTTCTCCGGCGACTTCTGCCTTGTTATGATCAAGTTCCAGATCACCGCAGTGTAGCGGCAGTAATGAATGACGATGACCCCATGCACATATATCTCTTTTTATGGAGTCGGCGGCGTGCTCAGCATGTCCGCATCCCATCTTTCTGCAAGGTCATGACAGATTAGCTTTTTATCCCCCCTGCGCAGAGTTACCCCGTTGGGGCAATTGAGATGGTACTCCAAGAGCAGACCTTCACGTCGATAGTTACTTATGAGTTCATAGCGTGGCGGAAGTGTTATATCGCCGGAACTATAGTCGCCAAGGTAGACGTTTCCGAGTGCGACGAGGAGTGCAAGCAGGGGAGCGGCAGGCTCGTCGAGATTGTGAGCGTCGACCGCCCCAAGCTATACGATGATTATACCGACCTGCACGGCGGCATAGACACAATAACCAACCCTGTGACGCTGGAGGAGATCAAGAAGATGGTGGAGGGCAAGGAGGGCACATTCTCGCACATCGAGACCATGATCCCGCCTCAGCACCAGTTCAAGCTAAATGAGCAGTTCCCTCTGAACCTCAAGCCGCCGCCGGGCATGCCTGTCTTCTGACGCGGCATCCAATTCCGTTCCGCACAAGCAAGCGCAGTAGCCACGTGACCATGCGCCAACGGTAAAGTTATGGGACTGGAAGCCGTGCACGACCGACCCATCGTAAACGAGCGCCACCTCGCCGCATTATGCGGCGATGGCCGAATTGCAGAATACGGCTGCTGCTGGGCTCCGACAAAGGCTTCCACCTTCTTCGCCTTCGGCGACGTTGGTACGCGCTTCACTCAGCGCTTGCCCTCTACTGTCTTCGTGTAGACGTCCACTATCTTGTTGGCGACCCGCTCCCACGTGAACTCGCTCAGCACGCGCTGCCGCGCCTTCTCGCCCATGGTCTTGAGGCGGCTCTCGTCCAGCAGCGCGCTGGTTATCCCCCACGCTATGTCCCTCGGGTCGTACGGGTTAATGTGGTAGCCGCACTGGTCCTGCCCTGACGCGATCACGATCTCCTTCAAACCGCTCACTCCCCTGGCCCCGACTACTGTGGGCTTCTTGAGCGCCATTGCCTCAAGCGCCACGATGCCGAATGGCTCGTAGAGGCTCGGGAAGACGGCAATGTCGCATGCTGCGTAGTGGGCTATGCGCTCCTCCTCCGGAAGCATGTTCAGGTTGAAGTTGACCCTGTTGCTGATTCCAAGCGTCTCTGCCAGCCTTACAAGCTCGCCCTCAAGCTCTCCCTTCCCAACCACCACTAGCTTCGACTTGGGGCACTGGCTGAAGACATGGGGCATCGCCATCAGCAGTCGGTCGACGCCCTTGACCCCCGTCAGGCGGCCCAAGTAAAGGATCATCTTGTCATCAGTACCAACGCCGTACTTTGCCCGTATCTGTGAGACCTTCTCCTTCGAGACCCTCTCTGGGGAGTACTTGCGGGGATCGACGCCGTTCCAGACGACGTCTATCTTGTCCGACTCGTAGCCGTAAGATATGAGCTCATCCTTCATCGCATAGGAGACCGTCACGACCCGGTCGGCGAGCTTCGCCGCCTTCTTCTCAAGATCGTTGATTATGCGCGAGCCGTTGCCCAGGCTCCTCCCCTTCTCAGTCGAGTGCAGGTGGAAGACCATTGGGATGGTCGTGTTATCCTTAAGTATGATGCCGGACATCGCGGAGAGCCAGTCGTGGACCGAGAATATGTCGTATGCCTTCTTCTCTAATGGTATCAAGTCGTTCACTATCTTGGTGCAGGCGAGCATGTTGTATAGCATCACATTCGAGAAGAAGTTCATCCCCGGACCAAGCCGGCGTATCTCATCGGTGACCACCTCGGGCAGCATTCCCGATATGTCAATGAGCTTGGGGCGATGCACATCGACGCCGCCCATGAGCTCCCGCGGCATGAGCGTCCCGTCGTTCATCGTGAAGACGTTTATGTTATGCTCCATCTTCACGAGCTGCCTCGTGAGCTCGAATGTGTATGTGCCGAGCCCGCCGACGATCTTCGGCGGGTACTCCCACGTGAACATCGCAATATTCAAAATAGGCACCGTTACGAACTGCTTATTCCAAATTATTAAGACTTTACTTCCGCCTTAACGCCTTCTGGCATCTGGGCAGCCGTGCCGCCGACTATCTCGTAGCTCCATTTAAGGCTCGATGTCTTATCAAGCATGTGCGCAATTGGGCACAGCTTGCTCATCGTGAGGTTGACCGCCCTCTCGACTATCGCCTGGTCTAGCTGGCCGCCTAGGGTGAACCTGACCTCGACCTCCTTGAATGTCTTTGGGTTCTCGTCCCTCCTCACCCCCTCTATCGAGACATCGTAGGACGAGAGGTTCTGCCCGCGCGCCCTCAGCATGGTCACGATGTCGATCCCGGCGCACCCTCCAAGGGCCGCCAGCAGCATCTCCATCGGGGTGATTCCCTTCCCCTCTCCGCCGTACTGCGGGCTGGCCTCCATGAGCACCTCGTGGCCGTACCTGTCATGCCCGACGAACTGCATCTTGCCCTTCCATGAGATATTCGCCTTTGGCATCGTGTACCACCGTCATAGCACCCCCCGCCGCAAATATAACTCTTTTCATGAGTGCACGCAGCTAGATGCGAGGCGAGCATCAAGAACTCAAGATCCCAATCATTCCCGAAGGTCTTTGGGACAACTCATCATCGCCCGCCAACCTAAGATAATTTAGGAGGGATTAAAAAAGGGTTATGCGCCTATTCGCGCCGGTTTCCTTTGCGGATCCGCTCCTTTGGCGAGTAGAGGCCGTTCTTCCGCAGGCGCGAGATTGCTGACTTTACGCTGCTCGGCTTCGCGTCCAGCATCTTAGCTATCTCGTTCACGCTCATCTCTCCGTTCTTCTGGACCAGCTCGAAGACCTGCTCGTCGATCGTCTCGAACGAGGGCAGCGACAGGATGTTGATATGCGAGATAGAGCTCCCCATCACCACTGCCGCAGGGGACGTCCTCCCTGCGAGGTCTATGCAGTCCTCTATGAATATGTTCACAAGGTCCTCATCGATCTGGACCAGCCTTCCTCGTATTATCTGCTCGTCTAGGAGGTGAACCTCAACCATGCTGTCGAGGTAGCCCCTAAGCCTATCGACAACGCTCTCCTTTACCCTCGAATTCAGGTTGCCTTCCCCCAAATAACCAAAAGTTATCAGTGCAGAAGTGATTTAAAAAAGTATCTGAACCCCCGATCGCTGATAGAATAGGTGCGGCCGCCGGGATTTGAACCCGGGTCCTTAGCGTTCTACAGGGCTGCATTAGCCTTTGGCAGGCTAACGTCCTAGACCAGGCTAGACTACGGCCGCTCGTCTGCCCCGCCTGACCTGACTTAGGAACATTCAGTTAAAGGGGTATTTAACTTTTCGGCGGGACGCCCCCATCGTCACGGTGGGGCGAGGCGAAAGCCGGAATGCGTGATAGCAGTCCTGACTGAGCATGTGGGGGAACAGCGGGCTGCTAACCGTCTGTCGTTCCTGAAAGAGTATGTCCTTCAAAGCAGGCCGATGATGCGCTGTATCGGCGTCTTGCCCTCTGCAGGCGGCTCTGCAATGGGCTTCTTGAAGGGCTGAATAAGGCGAGGGCCGAATGGCGGCATTTATCTGGTGGTATTTCAAAGGGGGGCTATCGCAAATGCCTTCATGTCATCCCCATAAGGTCATCTTAACTCTGAGCGATCATTGCCCCGTTGAATGATTCTATCCTGTGGAATTAAAGGTTAACCACCCGCTCCAATAAAACATATATAACACGCAAAGGACATCTAACCGAAGCGGACGATGCCCGAGTAGCTCAGCCTGGGAGAGCATCCGGCTGAAGACCGGAGTGTCGCTGGTTCAAGTCCGGCCTCGGGCACCATGCCCTCATTTTCCACAGATCTGCCTTGCTCTCACTTCCAGCCTCTGAACAGCATGGCCGCTTTTGCCTCACGCAGGCAAACTCGAGGCTTTCCACGACCGTCGGTGTGAGCGACCTTGGCTGTCGGTGAACGACGCCTATGCGCCCCGTCATTTGGCCGGCTAAAAATTCCACGAGTTATGTCAACAGATACTGCGCGGAAACCATGGCTACTCCAAGCGCCGTAAGAACCGCGCCGATGGCGCGCCCGAGCGTCCTTTCGCTTACCCTGTTGGCAACCAGCGCCCCGAGCCCGGCCGCCAGCAAGGCTGTCGCGCTGGCGATCAGAGCTGCATAGACGTCTATATTCTCCTGCAAAGCGTAGCCTACCGTGCCCGAAGCGGCTGTTATCATCATTATGAACGACGATGTGCCGACTGCAACGTGAACCGGATAACGAAGGACAAAGATGAGGATCAGCAATATCATCCCGCCGCCACCTGCGCCAAAGATGCCGCACATGATGCCGATAAGCCCCCCCAGAGCGAGTGCAGCCAGCTGCTGCCTCCTTGTTTGCACCGGCAGCCTTGCCGGGTCCTCTGAACCGTTTCCATTTGGCGCCTTAACGCCATGCCTTATCCCTCTGACCCACAGCAATATCCCCATGGGGATGAGCATCAGACCGAAGAGGTTGCTCATGCTCGGCGGGGATATCGTGTTTACAAACCTGCTACCCGCCTGGGCGCCGGCGACCGATCCAACGGCAATCCACAGGCCGGGCTTGATGAAGACGTTCTGATGCCGG
>MAGU01000015.1 GCA_001717025.1 Candidatus Methanomethylicus oleisabuli
ACTGGTAATTTTTGTTAATGTAATATAAACAAATTTTTTTGACATGGATTCTTATAAAAGATGGATATGATTTGGCTAAATAATCACATTTTGGTAATTAATTCATTAAAATCCTTTGATAAATATTTTAATTGTTCTTTAACCCAACTGCGTTTTACCTCAAGAAGGGCAAGAATAATTCTACTTGTTACTTCATCGTTTGGATAACTCTTTTTTTCCGTCGCTAAATATCGATATAATTGCGGTCTAGAAATCTTTGTAATCTTTGACGTTCTGTATATTGATCCGTAGATTTCTAGAAGATTTTTTAATAATGATATTCTTTGTTCCTTAGGGATATATTGTGCGGCCATTAAGACAATATCATGTTCGGTTGTCGACATTTCAGCTCATAAAGAGATATGCTTTTTCTTTTATAAGAGCGTGCCCCCTGTTCTTCATATGGAATTTATAAATCTTATTTTGTTACTCCATAGACGTTTATTAGTAAATTTAAGAGTGAAGTCTGAATTTTTTTAGACTGAAGATTATTTATATTAAATACACCTACTAAACAACTACACTATTTTTCTATCATAGGAAGGATATAACATTCAATGATATACACTTCCTGTCGAAATAATGGGGTGGAGAGATTATTATTAAGAGCAATCACCTCATCATGCAATATTTAAATCTTATCCCATTTTTTTTAATCAACTACAGCAAATAGATCTCTAGTGGAAATTCAAGATAAACCCATGTGAATCTGAGCGGATTTATTTTTATTTTTACAATATTCACTCATCAACAAGCACAACATACAAGGCCTTTTTCCTAAACCTCTTTTACTTTTTTTAGAGTCAAAACGTCTATTTTTTCCATCCATTTTTTTATTTTTATGTTGCATATGAGATACAATTATTTTTCTAATATGACGACAATTGGCACCCTAGATCGCGCTGATTTTTTACTAATTTATGGTGCTGTATAGATACAGTTTACCATTGTTTCATGTTAAAATAGTTCGTTATTTAATGCTCTATTTTACGCTCACATAATCACCATCAACCCACATATTTAAACTTATCTACCATTAATTAGCCCATTCATGGTGTTTTTTTTAAATTAATGGAAATTTGAGACCATCAGGTTGGCACTCTTTGAGTAGAAACCATCTAGCTGATTTTCTTCTTGATTCACAATAGTGACTTTATCTTAGTTCATTACTGCATGAACCATCATAAGCCGGCGTCAAAACGTCAAACTCTTATATCATACCCGCTCTGTGATGCCGTAATAACCTTTTGGCGTTCGGCCTTTTATTCATTCACCCCTTCACTTCCACTCCATATCTGTGAATCACTTGATATTGGCTGTGTTTCACAGTGAATTGCGTAATTTTTCTTTATTTAATGAAAAGAGTGCAAATTTACCAATTTTTATCATAATGACCATTAAATTTTACTTATTTTACAAGATTATGTAGACCACAATACACTCATATACTTGCAAAGCCGTTAAGGTCATTCGCTTGCCTACTGAGTGATTTAGTATGAAGCGAATAAAAATTGAGATATGTGATAACGAAGGGAAGTCAGTCACAGTAGCGATGAGTGGGCAAGTTTCTAAAGAACGATTAATGCAGATCTTAAACGTCTTTGATCTACAATGCGAAGAGACCGATAAGAACACTTCATTAGTTAAAACAATGACATCAAAAGAAAAATTACTAGAAGTGATTTCCTCTCAATTATCAAAGGTTTGGTTTACTAGTAAGGATCTATCGTTGCTTTATATCGAGCGTTATCATGAGCACATAAAATCAAGTACTGTTTCAACATACCTAACGCGGCTTTATACCAGCGGTTATCTTGAACGTAACGGTAATCGCACATGTTGGCAATACCGTTTGGTAGCTCCTCGCCATAAGGAGCACGATGAAATACCCGATCTTGTGGAGAGCCTGCAGAAAAAATAATTTGTGATTATCACAACATCGAATCACAACATCTTTTGTATTTACTATACCTGTTGTGAGGACATCTGTTCCACGTCTTTCTTAATGTTTTCTGGCACAATGTAAGTATATGGCCATGTTGTTTCATCTCTGATAATCTTTTTTTCCTCAGCCAATTTTTTCAAAGTTCTGGCCACATGCTCTCTTGCTTTTCCTATCTTTTGTGCAATCGGTGTTGCACTCTTGGTTCCCGGATTATCTATTAAAAATTTGATTATCGACACTTCCGTGGGATTTAAACCGTCCTTCCTATCTGTTGTTTTCATTAATCCGGCCTGTGCCGGCGTTTGATTAAGTGCTACTTGTGTTTGAATCACTGGGGCCTGTGGCGATGCCGCAGGCTGTGCAATTTTTGGTGCGTCTTGCGCCTGAGGTCCTTGTCTTTCTGATATGTTGTATATTGATCTATAATCCGCCGTTGTCAGTCGACCATCAACGGAACGTGTCAGTTGTGGGGCTGTTGGCATATCTCCAATTTTACCATTAATTCTTTGAAGATCTAATCTAAGTCTACCGATATCCGTCTCTAAAAAAGTGATATAATCTTCGATTCTTCTTAATCTTTCAACCAAATCTCTTCTCAACAGTGCCATTTCGGTCTTGAGTTCTTCAACAATTCTTTCTTCCCTTTCCTGAAAACTCAAATTTGGCACCTTTCACATGTTATAGATATTACTCTATGGTTGGCTGTTTTAAGGCTTTTGGTTTGTGAGTGATTGACAGTCACGCGCGCTAAGGTATAATTGACGATGTTACTCACAAACTGTGAGTTTAAATCACAACATATGTCGCAATCACATGCTATGACTGGCTATCAGGTCAATTTTCGTCACTATTCCTACCATCATTCCATGTTCACTCACTAAGATGGCTGAATAACCTGACGAAAGAATTCTTGCCGCCTCATCCACGTCTGTCTCAATGCTCACAATTGGAAAAGATTCTTCAATAAACGATCTTATTGATGTGTTCGATAAGTCTTTTACCTTTTTTTCTTTAATGACCCTGAGAATGGTCTCTTCTTTAACGCTGCCTACCGCTCGATCTCCCCTCATAACCGGCATTTGTGAGATTCCATACTCCCAAAGCTTCTCAATGGCATTTTCAAGGCTGTCTGCCTCTTCTATAGTTATGACTGGCGTATGCATTATTTCTTTAACTGTTTTTTTAACGACCGCTTCATCACTAAGCACCGTTAAGATCTTTCTTAAAGTTGAAACCCTTGGGTCGACGCTTCCCGCCTCAATTCGTGCAACAAGTGCTTGACTGACGCCTGCTTTCATTGCCAGCTCTTTCTGTGTGAGGTTTGCCTTCTTTCGTAGTGATCTTAGTTCCTGTGGCGAAGGCGGTAATGCAACCACTTAATAAACCTCATTGCTTCTATATTCCTTTAACAATATTTGTATTATGGTGTAATCACTAATGGCGAGCCGGGTACATCTTTTTGTAAGAGGGCTAGTGCAGGGCGTGGGGTTCCGACCCTTTGTACGTAATTTAGCCGTAAGTTATGGTCTTAAAGGATACGTATTGAATTTAGGTGATGCCGGCGTCGAGATTCTCGTTGAAGGCAACCATGAGCAAATATCTTCATTCATAAATGCTATGCTCGAAAATAAGCCGCCTGTTGCTTACATCGACTCGATTGAACAAAAAGACGAGCCATACGTGGGCAATTATAGCGATTTTATAATCGAACGAAGCAACACCGCGCGATTAACTGTAAAATCTGTGATACCTGTCGATTTAAGCATATGTGATGCCTGCATCACAGATATATACAAATCCGTTCGCTGGCAGCACTATCCATTCACATCATGTGCACAATGTGGACCGCGCTTCACTATGCTTGAAAGGTTGCCATACGACCGAAAAAACACCTCTATGGCATCTTTTAATCTTTGCAAGGCATGTGAAACGGAATATTCTTCACCTAAAGACAGGCGATATGACGCGCAGGGAATTTCGTGTCCGTCATGTGGCCCAAAATTATATCTGGTTGACAAAAAAGGCGCTTCTGTTGCCGGCGACCCTATTATAACAACTGCTAAATTGTTATGTGAAGGTAAGATTATTGCCATAAAAGGCATCGGCGGCTTTCACATCGCAGTCGACCCTTTTAATGAGCTTTCACTACGCGAATTAAGGCGTCGTCGTAGGCGTCCAACTCAACCTTTTGCTGTAATGGCTCGTTCTCTTGATAGCATCACAACGTTCGCAAAAATCAACTCTATTGAGCGCACTTTACTTTCAAACAAATTTAAGCCAATTGTGATTTTGCAAAAGAACCCCTCTTACAGATTGGCCGAGTCTGTCGCACCGGGCTTAGACTCGATAGGCGTTATGCTGCCTTATACGGGCATTCATTTATTGCTAATGGACGCCTTCAAAAAAGATGCTTTGGTAATGACTAGTGGAAACTACCCTGGAAAACCAATTATTATAAGTAATGAAAAAGCAATTCAAGATTTGAACGAAATTGCAGATTATTATCTTTTACATAATAGGAATATAATTAACCGCTGTGACGACTCTGTCGTGAAAGTAATCGGCGCCAGTCCTATGTTTCTAAGACGCTCGAGAGGATACGCCCCTTCGTGTCTAAACCTGCCTTGGGACACGGCTGAAGATACCATCATATCTTTAGGAGGCGAATTTAATGTTACTGGCTCCGTTCTTGTTAAGGACCGGGTAATTACTACCCAACACATAGGTGATGCGAACGAGCTTGAGACATTGGACTATCTGAACAGTTCAATCAAATATATCCTTGACACTTACGGCATTTCAAAAATTACAAAAATTGCGCACGATCTAAATCCGGCATTCCAGACTTCAAGACTGGCGAGAGATCTATCCGGCTTGTATGGCGCAAGAATGATCCCTGTCCAACACCACCACGCTCACTTTGCAGCTTTACTTGCAGAGAACCATTTACCTCTAGATACCTCTGTGGTCGGGATAACGGTCGATGGTGTAGGGTACGGCTATGATGGAAGCGCTTGGGGGGGCGAGATCTTACACGGCACGTATGGTAAAATAGAAAGAGCCGCACATCTGAAATTGCAACCAATGCCTGGCGGGGATCTATGTGCTTACTATCCCGCAAGAATGCTCGCTTCAGTTCTTTCTAACGTAATGCCCGACGAGGATATTTTAAAATTATATAGATATACATATGCTAAACATTTAAGACATGGACTAAATGAATTAGATATTATTTTGAAACAAGCGAAAGACCGAAGCACTATTAAGACCTCCAGTTTAGGTCGGATTCTTGATGCACTTGCTGTGGCACTGGATGTTTGTCACCTCCGTACATTTGAGGGGGAGCCCCCCATGAAACTAGAAAGCGTGGCTAATCTAGGTAACCCCGACGCGGTTAGCCTAGAGCTTAAGGTTGATTTTATTAATAATCAATATATATTTGATACATCTGCATTATTATTCGATGTCATAGAAAAAATTAAAACTAATAAAACTGCTGATATTGCTTATGCTTGCCACAAAGCGATTGCAACGGCATTGGCCGAGGTCGCGTGCGAGCTATCTGATCTTTATGCCACCCCATATGTCGGTTTGACCGGTGGCTGTGCTGTGAATGCGCTTATTTATAATCATATACAAAAAATAGTGACGCATAATAATAAACGTTTATTGATACATACTGACTATCCTTGTGGCGATGGCGGCATATCGTTGGGGCAATCAGTTGTTGCGTCTACCGCACAAAATATGTGATATACATCACATCACATCGTATTCATAAAGCCTATAACTTAACCGCTATTGTTTATGAAGTCGACTTGGAAAAAGCCTCTTTTCCTACGCTATTGCTGTTGCCGCATGGGGGTAAACCCTTCAATTAAACCATGGAAATTACTTTCAACTTCGGCATAAATCGACATCAATTAACAATACCATCAACTGATGGTGATTGGATGAAAATACAATTTTGGTATCTCTTAACGTGATACAAAAAAAATTGTGACCCGTTTGAAAAAATATTGTCTGTGATTAACATCAAATTAAATTACAGCATAGATGAGTGTGCCAAATACTATTAACCCAAAAATCGCAACACCGAGTCCGCTCTTGGCAACTTTGATGCTTCGATCTGTAACGTTCCATAGCAACTCTATTCCATTACCACCAAGTAAGTGGAGTTGAGGAATCGTCTGCTTAGAAAAATTAACCAGACATTCGCTCATTTCAGACTCTGCCTCTCTTACGGACTCAACAACTTTCTTAATTATCGTTGTCTCGGGTATTGCCGCTCCTAGTGTATGATAACCTTCTCCCCGAGCAAGTCCTGTTACGACGTGGGTATCTGTAGTTGCAACCTCCGCTACGGCATATCCGCTCTGCATTAACTCAGAGTGTATCTTTTCTCTAAGTCCCGATACCATGTTGTTCCCATCAATTGAAATGAAGGCGGCCTTCTCTCCTTCCACAGAGGTGACGAGCGCCATGACCCCACCCCCTCCTATGCCGTCGCTCTTCCCATATTTGTCGATATTCGTGTTATGAAATCCCACATACACCTTTGCGAAGTGCTTTCTTGCCTCTACAAGCGCATCCTCAAGACCCGCCTCTAAATTATGCTTGTCCGCTTCGCTAAATGGTAAACAGTCCTTTTCCATGGTGTTATGTGCATCCACCACAATACCATCAGAATACCCCTTTTCAACCAGTTTTTTAATGCAGATATCGTGCACTTCCTGAGGTAAATCTTCTGTAGGGACCGGCGACCTCGTTATCACAACCAATGGTACGCCACCTAAAATCTGGCATGTTATTGTGACATCTCCCTTTTTGACCGCTACCGGTTTAGATGCCGTTGCTACCCCGCCGGGACGGACCATGCTCACGATCTGTTGTACAACTAATTCCACATCAGCTGAGGAGACGAGGTCCGTGTCGTGGGTTGTTGGTGTATGGAAGACTACCGGACATACCTTCTTTGCAAGAAACGCCCTCGCTATATTTGTGGGCAATGTTGCCCCCCCTACATTTCTGAACGGTCCCGGATGAGTCAGAGGCGCAGCTATTGCTCCCTGTCCATTTTTTGTATTAAACGTCATAACCCTGACTTCTACATCCTTTGTTACCGAAACGGATTTGAGCACACCTTCAATGTGGGCGGGCACGTCTAGTACAAGGGCGTTCATAAATGCCTTCAGAAGCGAGAAGCTATCAACTCCAACTATCTTCTTTCCAACCTTCTCGATTTGGCATCGATACCATCTTGCTATCGCATAAGAAATAAGCGACATGGCAAAAAATCCTGCTAGGCCGGTCAACAAATTGACATCAGACACATTTCCATAGGCAAATAAGAGGACGATATGCAAAGCCAGAATACTCGATGGCTGAACAATCGACATTGCTGCGAGCCCAACCCCTCTGAGATCCGAAGCGGCTGAAAGGATGATGAATTGAAAGGCAACAAGCAAGCCACATGAGACGAAGTACACTCTTTCTAGGACCGTCGCATCTTTGAAAACATGCGCGCTAACGCCTCCAACAAACAGTCCAATCCCCATCAAAAATAAACTGAACAGCATTACCGCCATTGCTCGGCGCAAAGTTAGTATGCCCCCCTTCTTAGATGATTGGGCAACTAAAATTGCTGAAATGGCACTGCCAACGGTTAATGCACACGCCCCATCTATTATACCAAAATATATCGACTGAGGTCCTAAAGCAATAAGATAAACAAGGCTACTTATTGCCGTACCAATCGCAAATAAAGCCACTGCCAACGATCTGGTCGATGGGAGCGTAAAAACCGATTGATATTTGCTCGCCAGCCGATCCGTAAAGTCCAATTCCTTTTCCTCAATACTTCCTGCTAATACAAAAAGTTAAACTTATGCGGGGGAGAGACTCTTTATGACAGTTAAACATCTCCTCCGGTGCAAGAAATGATGGGGATAAGCTGGGCAAATGGGGTTCGTATCGAAGCAGAGGGGCACACTCTTATGCTGGACCCCCTCAGAGGCATGGGCGACTCTGAATGTGCCTTCATATCGCACGCGCACATGGATCATACGGGCGCATTCATTGATACAAAAAAGATCAAATACGCTACGAAGGAAACGATCGCGTTATTCGAAGCCGTAAGCCAAAAAAAGGTTAGGAACGCAGTACCATGCTCTTACGGTCAAATAGTAAATCTTCATCAATTAGAGCTAGAGATCATCAATTCTGGGCACATATTTGGCTCTGGAGCACTATATCTAAATGATAAAGATGTGACATTTCTCTATACTGGTGACTTTAACTTTACTGATAGTTTGACTCAAAAGGCTATCCAGACAAGAGACTGTGACATTCTTACCATCGAAACCACCTATGGTCGACCCGACTTCGCATTCCCTCAAAGAGACGACGTCTATGATAGCATTGCAAGTTGGGCGGCAAAGAGCATCATGGAAGGCGGATTGCCCATCTTCTTGCTCTATCCTGTTGGTAAGGCACAGGAGGTTACATGCCTATTCAATCAACTCACCTCGATACCCGTAGTCACCCATCCAACCATAACCCGTACTAACTCTGTCGTAAATTCTATGGGCGGCGATTTAGTCTTCTACGATCTAGCGAAAGAGGGAGAGGAGCTCATTCGATCAAAGAGTTGTGTCTGCCTCTTTCCGAACTCATTTAATGCTAGAGGGCTGAAGACAATTTATCCGGATGCTCGAATTGCTACCGTTACTGGTTGGGCTCTAACCTTTGGTAGGCGAAATGCAGACGCCTCATTTGTATTGAGCAGCCATGCTGACTATCATCAGCTCATCCGATTCGTGAGGGAATGCCATCCTAAAAAGGTCTATACCATACACGGTTACTCAGAGGTATTCGCTAACAAATTAAAAAGAGAAGGCATCGACGCTGAGCCTCTATGCTAAACCCCGGTTAGAACATGCGCGACAATTACAACAGACATCAACGCAATGGCCGACACAACGACATACTTTGGTTGGATCTTAATGCCGTGAGTCTCATCTTCAAAGAAGCGCATCAGTCCCGCGCCAGCCATAGGCATTGGTGAACGATCTTTCTCTTTCTTTGACACGTCCTACACCCACAAAAAATAAAGCGGCGATCCCTTTTTAAGCATTATGTATATTACCATCTTTTTATCTATATAACTAGCATTCGAAATAACGGAGGAATCTTTGTGGTCAATACTACCTCGATAGGCAGGGAATCGCTCAATAAAGTACTTACAAGCATTGCCAACCATCACGCAACGATTAAGGACTCTCTTCCTATGATCGCTAGCGAAAACGTTCCAAGCCCTGCGATAAAGGAAGCAATGGCTTGCGACTTTGGCGATCGTTATGCCGAAGGCTGGGTCGGCGAGAGGGTCTATGCCGGATGCAAATATTTGGACGAAGTAGAGTCAATAGCAATCGACTTGGGGAAGCGGCTCTTCCATGGCGAGTTTATTGATGTCCGTCCCATATCCGGCGTATTTGCAAATATGGTTGCATATACTATTTTTAGTAACCCCGGCGACGTGCTGATGTCATGCACCATTCCAACTGGAGGTCATATCAGCCATTCCAAGGAATCTCTTGGAGGTACTGCTGGGTTGGTGAGAAAGCTAGACGTTCAAAATTATCCTTTTGATGAAGAGGAGTTCACAATAGACGTCGATAAAACATCCAACTTTGTGAAGGAACTGAGCGTCAAGGACAAGACCCCAAAGATATTCATGCTCGGTGCAAGCGTATTCTTGTTCCCCCACCCGGTAAAGGAGATAATTGACATCGCCAAGAGCTATGGATCTAAAGTTGTTTATGACGCAGCTCATGTGGCCGGCCTCATAGCGGGGGGTCTTTTCCAAGATCCGATTGGGGACGGCGTTGATGCGATGACAATGAGCACCCACAAGACTTTGGCAGGACCACAACACGGTACCATCGTTTCATGGAACGAGTACTCAGAACCAATAAAACGCGCGATTTTCCCCGGTTTGTCAAGTAACCACCATCTCCACGCGGTGGCCGGGGTGGCCATTGCGTTTGCTGAAGCGCTGGAATTTTATCACGACTACGCGGAGGCAATTGTGATTAATTCCAAGACATTAGCGCAAGCATTGTATGAACGCGGAATAAACGTACTGTATGAGAAGAAAGGCTTTACCGAGTCGCACATGATGCTCATAGACGTTACAAAGTATGGCAACGGGTTTGATGTTGAGAAGCGGCTAGAGGCAGCGAACATAATTGTAAACAGAAACCTGCTTCCATATGACAAGCGGATGGGGCGAGACTACCGGGCTCCAGGAGGCATCCGCATAGGCACCCAGGAGCTTACGCATATTGGGCTAGGAAAGTCAGAGATGGTGGAAGTAGCAGACCTCATGAAAAAAATCATCGTCGATAATGCCGATCCAAAAGGCGTAGCCAAAGAGGTTGCGAATCTTCGTAAAGACTTCCAGAAGGTGCACTACTGCTTCACGTCAGAAACAGATGCGTATGCACACATAAAAATCAGATAAATTGGAGCAATCATTGAGAAGGGCTCCAATTCATTATTCAATCCTCACGATAAATGGTGAAAAATAATGAAAGTAGCGGATATAATGAATCCCAACGTAATCTATGCAGAAGTGCCTGGCAATAGAGAACAGGTTCTTGAAACAATTCAAGAGAAGAAGATATCTGGGATGCCCCTCGTTAAGAAGGGCACAAAAAATCTAATTGGAATCATTACAAGGGAAGATCTGCTTCGGAATCCTGAGGAATCCCAGCTAGCATTAATAATGAGCAAAAATGTCGTTACGATCTCTGCCGAATCACCATTTGAGGATTGCATTAAACTTATGAAGCAAAGCGGGTATCGGAGAATACCGGTTGTATCTGGAGATCAGCTAGTAGGCATTATTACTGTTGGCGACATCGTTCACAAAGTATTGTCCGGGTCAATTACTGCCGCTACGGTTAAGGACTACGTGCGAAGAAAGGTTTTTTCGGTATGGGGGCGAACGCCCGTTTTCATCGCAAGCAGGCTTATGCATCTGGCGAACGAGTATGCCGCGCTTATTGTGGACGATCTTGAAAACATTGTTGGAATAGTCTCGAATACAGATCTAATAAGTTTGGGTGAGATGAAACTAGAGGAACGGAAATCTATTCTAAAATCCGGCTCAGAGAGCCAAGAATGGGATTGGGAACCCTCGTCTGTTCTTTTTATAACGCAAAAGAAGATCTCGTTGCCAAAGGTTCCCATAAACAAAGTAATGTCATCGCCATGCATAACCATAAGCGAAAACGCATCGGTAGTCGCTTGCGCTCAACAGATGCGGCAGCAAAACATAGATCAGCTTGTAGTCGTTAATGATCGCGAACAAACCATAGGGATGATCTTCGACATCGACCTGATAAATGCTCTCTAGATGGGGCGTTGGGTTAACCAAAAAACTGGCTTAGCTCTCTGTTCTTCTTTCCTTCTTTTCCATTGATTTCATTTACTGCCTCTACCTTTTCTGGTATCAGTGTTCTTAATCCCTTCTCAATCAGGCTTATCTGTTGCCGCACGAAGGTCCCGAGATGATACTGTTCTGAGAGCATAAATGCTGCATTGAGGTATTTATTGACGTTTCCTTCATGAACCGTCAAAATTAACTTGCCTTTGCATCTTGTACAAACGCCTCTAAGCGGAACTCTGCGGTACTTGGTGCCGCATTTTGTACACCTTACCGTCTGTGTTGAGAACGCCCTCAAATTACCAGCAAGATCTGGGATGAAATGGTGTTTAAGAAGCCTCTCTGCAACATCTCGGCTATCGACTGCCCTGATCCTATCTGCAAGCTGAAGTTGCTTCTCAACTTTATCCATCATTGACTTTATTTTATCGTAAGAAGTGGTCAACGGTCCGCCTTCAATGCTGTAAGTTTCTACAGAGTAATTGAATGTAGTATACTGCTCTGTCTTACCCAATCTCTCCTTCATTGTACTAACATACTTCAGCGCCTCCTTCGCGTCCTTATATTCGTTAGCAAGCGCATAGAACTCCAAGGGCAATGCTTCGACTGTCTCCATGTTGTGGCACTCATCGTCAACTTCTGAAGGATCGATTACCGTTGTAACGACCAATGGCGCATCCATCAATCCTCCGATCTTGTCCGGCAGATACGCCTTCGAGAAGTCTATCAACGCCTCAAGGGCAAGCATTACGGCATCTTCATCTCCGTCGCAATTCCTTCTTTTTGCCGCATGCCAAAACGGATGCGCATAGCATACTGATGCTTTAGTAAACCCAATTATCCTACCAATGATGCCTGCAGACGTATGTGGCGCCAAACCTATTACTAGCGTTCCAACAACGTCCCCCTCAGTCTCAAACTTGTAAAATTGCTCCACGTTGTAAAGCTTCTGTAGCATCTCATCAACGTATTTTGAGGCGCGAAAGAGGTAAGCTCTGCAGCTTTCAGGAACAATGATGTCCTGGACCTTCAACTCAACTATTTGATCTGATGAAACGAGCTCCCTTCCATGGCAATCTTTATCGTAACCAAGCTCTTTCAGTTTTTGAATGCTTATTTTCGTCTCAGAGACCCTAAAGTGAGTGAGCGGCGCATTAGTGATATCGAAGCGAACTGTGCCGTCCTTATAGACGAATACTTTGTGCTTGCTTCTTAAAATCCCCTTATCAACAGGCTCCGGAACCTTTGTTGGATTAGATAGCCCCTTTACACCCTTCACAACGATGCTCTTATCCGCGTTGTATTTTTCCAGCAAGCCTTTGTAACGTTCCATTGATATCGATCTCTCATCAAAGAGGGCTGCAGCATTTCCACAACTGGGGCATGCTATGTTCTCATGCTCGTCTTGATCTTTAAAGCTGAAATAAGACCTCTCTTCACAATGGGGACAAATATACGCCTGAATCGTTTTTACTCCGCAATTAGAGCAGACATTTTCAAAAGTAATTATATTGCATTCTGGGCAGCGCTTAATTATAATCGACGATATGTAGTTTTTATTAGACGCCGCTTTTGTCAGATCTCTCTTAGCGCCTCCCGCCAACCCGACTGGAAATAGGACGTGGGTTGGTGGGCTCATGACCCTCTCACGTGCCTTCTCAGGTCTTCCCATCCTGGCGCCAATAAACGATCTACCTTTCTCTCTAATCTCGATATTTGACCATTCTTTAAGACATTTTATCGGATTTTTATCGATAGTTATGGTGCATCTCTGCGAATTTAAGAGCGCATCTATTATGGGGCCGTCTTCAAAAATAACAGACTTCACAGTCGCATTGAACTTATGTGGCGCACCTATCTTTTCAAGAAGCTCTTTAGTCCTGCCTTCCTTCAACTCCACTTCAAGCATCTCGCCCCTCCACGATTTTAATGCCCCTGAAATCCACTCTTTAAGCTCAATAAGCTCATTAACCGTTAGCGCCTCCCAATAATACGTATACCTTGGATGAAGCGGCACCGTTAGCGCTTTGGACACGCTTAGCGCCTCTTCTGCGGTTGGCTTCAGAAACAGAGGGCTTTCAACCAATCGATTGAACCTCTCTTCTGAGATGCCCGCCTTATCCGCCGCCCGCTTATAATCGCCATTGAAATGATCTTTTACAGACTTCTTTATTTCCGCATTCCAAATCTCTTCGCAGTAGCCTGCTGGCATCAACCTATGATTATTCTCAAGGAACTCCCCAACCGCAATAGCCATGTCTCCAATGAATAGAACCTCTTTTATTCTGCCACGAATCCGCTCCGCCGTCTCTTCATCTTCGACCCTGATTACATCTCCATTACTAAGCTTAACTATAGGTCCTTCAATGGTATCTAGTGGAGTTATAGTGGCGCTCTTGCCTGGTCGTTCGACCCTGAGCTGAGTTCCAACTGCTATGAAACTCTCCAAGACTATCATCGAGGCCGGATGAATGCCGACACATGCGAGGCCCGTGTTCCTAGCCCTACCATACCTTAGCCTGAACCCACCAAACCTGGAAGGATGAGAAAAAATTGGCCTTCCACCTACGATATCGATGAGATACTTGATATCCGGCACTATGTTTATCGAGGCATTCTCCTTTTTCTCTTCTTTCTTCACCTTTGTAAGCCAATCCCAATCAGTAAATCCCGATTTGTCGACTATCTTCTTGAGCTTAGCTGCCTTTCCATAAACCCCATCGTTAATTACTCTTAATGCTCCCCCCCTGACGCTGTTAGTTTCAATTCTAGGGATGTTGCGATAAACCGAAACTTGATAGTTATCCGTTGCCGGTCCCGTTATCTCAATAGGAATGTAAGGTAAAAGGCGCCGAATATCATCATCAGATGGATGGTATTGAAAATTAGATACTCTCCTTTCATAAAGACGGAGTTCTTCTATGAACCTTCCAACCTCCTGTTCAGTAATTTTGAACTTTTCCAACTGTAGTAGTTTTCTTATCTTTTCCGCAAAAAGGACCGTCAGCGCCTGTTCAGTACCGCCGGCAGATCTCATCGGTCCGGCGTAGTAGACTGCTAGATACTTTGTCCCATCCATGTTTTCCTTAATATCGACTTTATCGATTCCCTGTAATGGTGCCGCAGTTATGCCCTCGGTTACTATGGCTAATGCGACTCTCATCGCGTAATCTGCCGCTTTTTTCTCTTCGAATTTCCCGAACCTTCCTTTAATTATATCCTCGATAATCATAAACGACGTCTGTTCCCTCGTCATCTGCCTGTCAAGCTCATGTATCCTTTCTGCTATGCCCTTGATCCCAATGAGTCCCTCAACCCTGGAGGCAAGATCTTCCGCCTTGTATATCTCAACTCTTTCCAGCGGGTCGAAGCCTAATGATCTGGCCTTTTCGGCTATAGCATAGAGTTCTGAAGTCTTTTCATTGAGTTCTTTGAAATATTCGGCTGTTGCCTGATCCGTTATCATAATATCGCCTCAAAGAGCTGGACTGCTGCTACCATCGCCAAGGGGGCAGTGAAGTTGTCGTCGACTCCCAACTCTACAAGGTCAATGACCAGAAATACCAGCCCTGAAACAACTATTGTTGCCGGGTTACAATTTAAGGCATACGCAATTGCTATCACGGACGCGACGCCAGCTGTAGACCCTTCAAGACTCTTCCCTGACTTTAATTTATGTCTCCCTAACCAAACGCCAACAACGGCCGCTACCGCATCTCCCGCTAGCGCCGTTGAGATGCCCACTATCACTGGAAACGCCTCAAAAAAATAAAGACATGCTGTAGCTGCTATGCTAAAATAAATATATGCAGCAATCGCAGTCTTTTCCTTCTGCCGTTCAATTAAATCGGCAGTCCTTCTGAGAGGAAAGAGCGAGTGCGCTCTTGTTCTTACGAACTCAAGCGCCATAAATCCTAACAAGGCCGAAGAAGTGTAAAGTAAGGCAAGATCCCTTCCAAAATAAAAATAAACTAGCGGAACCGTTATCCCGCTCATATGAACGATCTTTCTAATTATCTCGTTCTTAAGCCTGGCGCGCATGAACCCCTTCCTCTATACCCCTGATGATCTCTCTCAGGGAGCCGCCAATGCCCTTCTCTTCGATCACCGTACCAGTGACTATTGCATCTGCCCCTGCCTGAGCTATTTCTCTAGATTGTTCTTTTGTCCTTATGCCACCTCCTACTATTATCTTCGTTTCATTTACTGCCTTCTTAACCGCTCTTATCATAGTTGGAGTGATTGGTAGCTCTACACCAGAGCCGCGCTCAAGATACACGAAACGCATGCCCATATATTGGGCAGCTAGAGCATAGAGTGCTGCCGCCTCCGGCTTATCATAAGGCACAGCATTTGCCTGACTAATGAATCCAGCCGTTCCGCCAGGGCTGATGATTAGGTATCCTAAAGGAATCGCTTCGACATTGTATGCCTTTACCATTTTCGATCCAATCGCTTGTGCGCCGGTAATGTAGTAGGGGTTAGTGGAGTTCAGCACCGACATGAACCAAACCGCGTCCGCAAACTTACTGATGCCGAATACGCTACCTGGGAACAGAATGGTCGGCAAATCAGCACCGCTCTTTAAACCCTTGATGAGATTATCAACGAACTCGCCACCAAGACTAGTCGATCCCCCTACCATAAGCGCATCGGTCCCGATTTTCTTAGCCTCAGCTGCTATATTTGATGCCAGAGCGGGATCGCACTTGTCCGGATCAATAAGGGCTATGTGGATACATCCTTTCTCATAGATCTTTTGATTCAGATACGTCTCCACTCTCTTCATTCTTAATTACCGCCTTGCTACCGTTGTAATACTTGTCAACAAATTTGCCGTAAGCGTCAACTGCCTCCTCGACGTTTGATATCTTTACAACATCCTCAATCTGGCATCTACCACATTTTATCGTAGCCTCATTGTTCTCTCTATCAACGTTGATGCCCAGCGTCTTCTCCCCGCAGTTTGGGCATGCAAATATCTTGGGAATCGTTTTGCGCATTCGTCGAACAACTTTCTTCCTCTTCCTACCGCCCATCTCAATCCTTCCTATTCAATATCTGTAGTTAACCTCTAAATCGATGGCAATAATAAACTTTCTATGATGCCCTTGTGGACGGCTGGACAACCTTCTTACTTCGCTCTCAAACGGCTCCATTTGCTTACGGCTATCTCCAATCCTGATTTACCAAACTGGACATTGCATCCTTCGATGATTAATGCGCTCCCGGGTTTTGCAAGCTGCTTGGCACGTAGGGCCTGCCCATTCCAAAAAACTACCGGCAAAACCGATTCCCCATCTTTTATCAGAACTCTAGCATACGCTTTACCGTTATACGTCGTCTCAACCTCAAAATCCGACTCAACGATGCCTTGAATAACGATGTCCCGCATTTCGGGCTGTATGGCATCCAACCTTATGCAATCGCGCTTCGGAGGGACTACGTCGTCAAGATCTATCCTGACATCCGCCTCATTGTTTATGTGAACCTCTGTCTCACCGCGCAGGTCCTTCTTCACAACGCCGTTTAGAACCTCTGTATACGCTCCTTCAACTAGGCTCATCAACATTTCGTCACTCGGTCCCCAAACCAGCACTCTGTTTTCCTCACCGCCATTTTTCAACAGGAATGCAACAAGCCGCCCTTCTGATCCGTCTCTACGACTAAAATAAATTGGATCATAGACCCTTTCAATCCTGCCCCTTAATGTTGATTGTGGGTCATTTTTCACGTCAAAAATCTGGATCGAACCTCTGTTTCCTAGGTGTATTTCAACCTTACCGTCTAATCCTTCACGCGTATACGCTGCTATGACTTTGAGGCGCGCGCCATTAAACATACTCGAGACGAGGTTTGCATGATCGTCCCATAACACCATGTTGATCCTTCCCGTCTCATCCTCTACCGAGATTCTAACCATCTTGCCTGTCGTCCCGTCTTTTTTAGTAAATTCTTTTGCTTTGCCACAACGTTCGACCCTTACCTCCAGCGTCAGATTATTAATGCCTGGTATCAGGTCTGCGATCTTGATCAAGGGTTTCTCTAGTGTTTCATCATGGAGTTTTATGCCAAGGTCCCTGGCCACAAGCCTGACGGCAACGTCTTCATTTACGAAATGACCTAAACTCTCCTTCTTATCCTCGACCTTCTTACCAACCTCCTCGTTGGTTAAACCAGATCTTTCAACGAGTAACGCAAATAGCGACGCAGACTGGCTCATCATCATCGCCATCATTTATTGTCTAATACTATTATCGAGATTGTAAGCGATACCAGCGATATCGAAACGATTGCAAGGATAATGAGCAACGTATTAGAATCCACCGAGAGCACCTCAAACGCTTTGCTTTTTCCATTCACTGTTAAGTCTTATAAAATCACTGTCAGGCACGCGGAAGTTTTCGAACATACCCTTTTTCTCTGCAATAAGTTGTGCTATCAAGTGGTAACATGCAGAAGCCTTTCTCTTCACGACTACATTTATGTAGAAATCGTCGCATTGGCAGTAAAGTCCCGGTACAACTGTATAGTCCTGTTCTCTGCCCACAACTATCCACATCACGCGGCAACTTGGTTCAAAGACGTATTTCTTAACTGCCGATGACGCAACGAGTTCTTCTGCTTTTTCAAACTTGGCACCAAACGCCTTCATTAGGCGGTCTCTAATCCCCTCATCCCAGCCTTTGGCCTCAGCGGCATCCTTTAATGAAAATGCCAAGGCCGCCCCCATCTGAATCACTCACAATATTAACGCTAGGCAACAAAATAAATAAATGTCCCCACCATTCAAACGATGTGGTGCCCTCTTTGGATTACGACGTAATTATAATTGGTGCAGGTCCGGCAGGAATGTTCGGTGCCTATGAGCTAGCATATGGCGGGGAAGGAAAACTCTCAGTGCTGGTAATCGATCAAGGGCATGATGTTAAAAACAGGAAGTGCCCAGTCCAGAATTATAAGACCTGCACAAAATGCGCCGTATGTAACATAATGAGCGGAGTCGGAGGCGCTGGAACACTCTCAAGCGGGCTACTGAATCTACGTCCGGATATTGGAGGCAATTTGGTAGAATTCACCGGTGACGAGAAGGGCGCTTGGGATCTAGTAAACTACGTTGATTCCATATTTCTGAAGTATGGCGCTCCTAAGGAGGTGTACCGAGGGGATGTCGACGAGGCGATAGAGCTTCAGAGAAGATCTGCGTCATGTGGCATCAAGTTCATACCCATCACACAGCGACACATGGGTAGCGACGGCGCTCCTAAGGTCATTGATGCATTCAAAGCAGATCTTGAACGAATGGGCATCAAGTTCATGCTCGATACGCGCGTTAGTGATGTGCATCAAGGCAAGGTCGTACTTGAAAGTGGAACGGAGCTCAGCGCACGGTATGTGCTACTGGCACCTGGTCGTGTTGGCGCAAACTGGGCAGCAGACGTTGCGCGCAGGTTGTCGATACCCGCAAAGCACGAACCGATAGACATAGGCGTGAGGGTCGAAGTGCCTGCCTTCGTAATGGCACCTATAATTGCCGTCAATCGCGACCCAAAGTTCCACATATATACTGACACATATGATGACTTTGTCAGAACCTTCTGCGTCAACCATCAGGGGTTCGTCGTAAAGGAGGTTTATGATAAGTTTATAGGTGTTAACGGCCACTCTATGACCGAAACAACCTCTGAGAACAGTAACTTTGCCTTCCTGGTGAGGGTCGTTTTAACCGAACCTATAGAGGATACGACTGCTTATGGCAGATCTGTCGTCCAGCAATCCACTATTCTAGGCGGAGGAGAACCGCTGATCCAGCGCCTAGGCGATTTGAGGATGGGGCGCCGCTCCACTTGGACGCGTATCTCACACAGCCAAATTAAACCAACGCTCCGGTCGGCCACTCCCGGTGACATAGCCATGGCAATGCCACACCGCATCGTCGCAGACATTATCGAGGGGCTGGAGAAGCTAGACGAGATAATTCCGGGAGTTGCAAGCTCTTCGACTCTGCTATATGCCCCTGAGATCAAGTTCTCCGCGAACAAGTTTGAGGTTAACAACGATCTTGAGACCCCTGTCGAGGACTTGTTTGTTGCTGGAGACGGCGTTGGTCTTTCTAGGGGGATCGTCGGCGCGGCTGCCAATGGCGTGCTCGCCGGCAGGGGGATCCTTAAGAAAGCCGGGCTGTTATGATCATCTTTATTTTTTTAATTGTTTGTTAAATTATTAAAAACACAGTTCAGTTTGCAAGATAGTAATTGTTAAATAATTCTCTAGATCAAGTGGTGTTGAAGATGATTTTATATGGATGTTGGAAATAACCTCGGGCAATCATTCAATTACACCAAAAAACTCTTTGACGACCTTGGGCAACTGCTGCTCCTCATAATAATCTCAATAATTCCAATCGTTAACTTTATCATGCTAGGATATGTTGTGCAAGTGGCTAAAGAAACCCCCGGATCTACTCACCCTCCGAAATTGACCAACTACGGCGCATTATTCATAGAGGGATTAAAGGTAGTCGTTGTAGGCATAATTTATATGATCATCCCAGCAATCCTCCTCGGCGTAAGCGTTTTACCGTCGCTCTTCTCGCTGCATATGCCAATTATAGGCGCGCTAACCATCATCTTGGCCATTTTAGGCATCGTGATAGCGTTCTTCATCTCAATAATCCTCTATATGGCAATAGTCAACATGGCAAAATACGGCAGCATCTCGAAAGCTTTCGCTATAAACGAAATCCTTGGTATGATAAAGAGGGTAGGCTGGGGGAACTATATTCTGTGGATAATCGCCCTCTTCATAATCATGGTAATCGTAGGCGCCATAGGAACGATACCTTTTGTTGGATGGCTTATCTCTTTGATACTTGCACCTGCCGTTGCCACATTTACCTTCAGATCAGCAGCACTTGTATACTCAGAAGGAACTACTGGCGCTCAACAATTTACACCATACGCTGCACCGCCCCCACCACCGCCGCCCCCACTCCCTACCGGAGTCCAGTCTGGGAAGATCTTCTGCACGCGATGTGGTGTAGAGACCTAGCAAACGACAAATTCTGCCAAAAATGCGGGAACGAGCTAGCAAAATAGCACTCCCGCTATTGATTTTTTTAATAATTGGTGGGGCTGCCCGGATTCGGACCGGGGTCACCAGGGCCCGAGCCTGACAGTCTGGACCAAGCTAGCCTACAGCCCCTAGCAAAATACAAGACGATAGGCGCCATCTTTATACTTTTTTATAGAAACTATTATACTACCTGCGACCATATCGAAATTGGGTGGGAGCCGTTGGAGACCGCGAAAGAGCTCATAATGAAACGCATCATAGGCGAGATAATCCTGTCCGACAGTCCGGGCGAGGTCATGCGTCGTTGGAGGGAGCTCTTCGATATAACACAACTCGAAATCGCGGCAAAGCTCGAAATCTCCCCCTCCGTCATAAGCGACTATGAAGGGGGGAGACGAAAATCTCCAGGGTCATTCTTCATAAAGCGATTTGTGCAGTCGCTCTTGGAGATCGATTATACGCGAGGAGGAAAGGTGCTCCGTCAGTTCTCGTCGCTCTTCAAGACGAGTTCAGACGCCATACTTGATCTCTATGAATTCCCATCCCCGATCAGGCTTAAGGATATCATATCCGCAATCAATGGCGAGTTTTTAGCATGTGAATTCTTATCAGAAAAGAAGTTGCTCGGCTACACTGTCGTCGACAGCATAAAGGCAATATTGTCGATGTCAGGCGCAGATTTCTTCCAATTGTTGGGCAGCACCAGCGAGCGTGCCATAATATTCACAAAGACCACCACTGGGCGGTCACCCCTCGTTGCTGTAAGGGTGACGCCATTAAAGCCCGCTGCCATAATCATACACGGCGTGACCCATCTTGACAATATCGCCATAGAGCTCGCGAAGCTGGAGGGCATCCCTTTGGTCCTGTCAAAGAAGGAGACTGTTGATGCCCTAATCAAAGCACTGCACTCAGTTCGAACCTGAATATCGTCTTTTGTCGATATATAAAAAGTCAACAAACGAAGTCCTAATATATGCCTTGATATTTCTAATCAAGGAGTGGTGATACTGTGCTGCCTTTAATAGATGTGTGCATAGCTGGATGGGGTTCGTATATCCCCCTATACCGCATCACTGTCGAGGAGATTGCCAAGGTTTGGGGCAAATCTGCAAAACACTTCAAGGACGAACTGCTCATAGACGAAAAAGCGATAGCCGGTCAAGACGAAGACGTTTCAACGATAGCTGTAGAGGCCGCTAAGAACGCACTTAGGCGTGCGTGCATTAGCCCGAAGCGATTGGGCGCGGTCTTTGTTGGCTCAGAATCAAAACCATATGCCGTTAAGCCAACCGGAACAATCGTTGCAGAAGCTATCGACGCGACCCCGCGAGTTTTAGCCGCAGATTTAGAGTTTGCATGTAAAGCGGGCACGGAATGTCTGCAATGTTGCACAGGCCTCGTAGGCTCCGGAATGATTGAATACGGCATGGCAATCGGTGCGGACACCGCACAAGGCGCGCCGGCCGACGCTCTTGAATTTTCAGCAGGGTGCGGCGGGACCGCTCTGATAGTTGGGCAAAAAAAGAAGACCAAGGACCCTGTTGCGACTCTCGAGGGCTCGGTCTCGTATGTTACGGATACTCCTGACTTCTGGAGACGCCCTAAGAAGGAGTACCCCTCCCACGCGGAGGCATTCACAGGCGAACCTGCGTATTTCACGCACACTGTTTCCGCATCAAAGATGCTGTTTGAGGAGCTCTCTTTGAAACCCTCTGACTTTAAACACGCCGTATTTCATCAACCCAATGGAAAATTCCCGATCCGTGCGGCGAAGTATCTTGGTTTCAAACGCGAGCAGATCGATGCGGGGCTGCTTGTGCCCTCAATCGGAAACCTGTATTCCGGCTCATCAATAACCGGCTTCTCTGCCGTTCTCGATGTAGCAAAACCTGGCGATAGGATCTTTCTCGTGAGCTTTGGCTCCGGTGCGGGTAGCGACGCATTCTCGTTTACAGTCGACGATGGAATTTTAGCAAAAAGAGACCTCGCACCAACTGTTGAGCGATACATCGAACGAAAGAAGAACGTCGATTACGCCATTTATGCAAAATACCGCAGGAAGATTGTCGTTTAGGAGGTCGCATTCATGAGAAAAGTGGCTGTATTGAGTTATGGCATGACTAAGGTTGATAAACACTGGCGCAAATCACTTCGGGAACTTTACGGCGACGCTGCAAAGAATGCGCTGTCATCCGTTTCGATCCCAAGCATCGATGCCCTAATAGTAGGGAATATGTGCGCATCTGACCTGTCCGATCAAAACAACATAGGTGCCTTATTGGCAGATTATCTTGGAATTACTCCATCGATGGCATATCGCATAGAAGCCGCATGCGGCTCTGGCGGTGCTGCAATTCTCGGGGCATACACAGCCGTCGCTTCTGGGCTCTATGATTATGTCCTGACTGGGGGCGTGGAGAAGCTGACCGATGGCGTAGGTGGGAACACGGTATATTCGCTAGGCAAGGCCTCAGATGCAGAGTATGAGCTCTTTTACGGCTCAAGTTTTGTCAGCATCAACGCACTAATGATGAACCGTTACATGCACTTGTATAGGACACCAAGGGAAGCATTCGCGGATTTTGCAGTTCTTATGCACAAGAACGCGACTAAAAATCCATGCGCCCAGCTGCCATTCGAGATTTCACGAGAGACCGTCCTTAACTCCGATATGATCTCTGACCCAATCAGTCTCTATGACTGTGCGCCGGTAGGGGATGGGGCGGCAGCACTTATCTTGTGCCCCGTTGACTTGGCTAAGAAGATCACCGACTCGTACGTCGAGGTTGCAGGCATAGCGGGTGCAACCGATACGTTGAACATCTCATCGAGAAGCGACATTCTAACGCTCAACTCAACCCGTGAAGCCGCCAAGAGGGCTTACCGCATGGCTAACGTTTCTGTAGCCGACATAGACGTAGCCGAGATACACGATGCTTTCACAATAACTGCAGCACTGTCCGTCGAGGATTTGGGATTCTGCGAGAAGGGGCGCTTTGGCAAGATGCTCTCAAGCGGCGAGATGGAAGCCGGTGGGAAGGTTGTCATTAACCCGAGCGGCGGTCTTAAGGCAAGGGGGCACCCAGTAGGCGCTACCGGCGCATATCAGGTCGCTGAGATCGCCATGCAACTGTCTGGCAAGGCTGACAGGATGCAGGCGAAAGACGCCGAAATCGGATTGGCCCAGAACATAGGCGGCTCGGGCTCGAGCACATACGTCACAATATTGAGGAGGCCATAGCATGTCTGTTCCAAGATACTGGAGAAATATGCCCAAGAGGGAAAAGCTAGAGTCTAAAAAATGCGAAAAATGCGGACACGTTGATTTTCCGCCCCGGGCAAGATGCCTAAAGTGTGGATCGGATGCCCTCATTCCTTACACACTACCAGACCGTGGCAAATTGACGTCATTCACAATAGTCCGGAGCGCGCCCAAAGGCTTCGAAAAAATGACCCCATACGTGCTGGGCGTAGTCGAGCTTATAGATCGCACATTAATAACAGTACAGATAACCGATGTTGACCCATCGGACGTAGCTATAGGGATGCCCTTGGAATCCGTTTTTAGGAAGGTCTGCGAAGACGGTGACTGTGGCATAATCGAATATGCCATCAAGTTTAGGCCAGCCGTGTAGGCTGCGACCTACAACCTTTTTTAGAGCAACTTGCCAAAATAGTTCTGGTGCGCCGTCTTTGTCCTCAAAGAGCCTTCTCGAGTCTATCCTGTCTGCCCTTTCAAACGAGGTCCGGGCAGAGGTTCTAAAACTGATTAGCATGGAGGGCCCACTCTCGTTCACTACCATCATGGAAAAACTCGACATGAACCCAAAAACAGACGCGGGTAAGTTTGGCTATCACCTGAGGATGCTCAACGAGGCGGAGCTAATCAAGTCGGACGAATCATCCGGCAAGTACTACCTGACGCTTCTAGGTCAAGACGTGGCTAACTTCATTTATGGCGTCGAGGACGCGGTCAGGCGAAAGAAGGGCGATATGCTGGTCAGAACATCAAGCCTGACGATCGAGCCCTTCGAGCGGAAGAAGATCGTTGATGCCCTTATGAGGGAGGCTTCAGTACCGAGAAAGCTCGCCGAGTCGATATCAAAAGAGGCTGAGGATCGGCTAAAGAAGCTTCAAGTGAGGTATCTCACCGCCGCATTAATTCGTGAATTCATAAATACCATCCTATTGGAAAAGGGGCTTGAGGAGTACCGGCACGCGCTTACTAGGCTGGGCCAGCCGGTCTACGATGTAACCACGACGATTAAGAATACTGCCTTCAGAGATTACCCGTCCCCAGAAAAGGTGCACATGTTGGCAGGGGACGCCGTCTTAGAGGAATATACGCTGCTGAAGGTTTTGCCCCGAACCATCGCAGATGCCCACCTCTGCGGCGCAATCCATCTGAACAACGCCAACTACTGGTCATTGAGGCCGGCTGATATACACCATGATCTGAGGCCTTTCTTGGACGGTGCCCTGCCTGTAGACGGAACTGGACTAGCCATGCCGACCCACAGCCGTCCAAAGAGCTTTACTGGTGCACTCTATACTGTAAATTCATTGTTAAGATCGACTTCAGCCATGGTATCTAACTCGCAGTCCATTGGGTTCTTTAACATATTCCTGGCACCATTTATAAAAAACATGGATGATGACGCAGTCGAATCAGCCATCCGCGACTTCCTCTACGATATGAACGGCTGCTTGATGGTTAGCGGCAACGCCGACATAGCAATAAACGCAGAACTTGAGGTGCCTAGCTTCTTGGAGGATGTCAAGGCTGTAGGTCCTGATGGCAAATCTGACAAATATTCTGACTATTACGATGAATCCCTCAGGCTATTGCGCTTATTTCTAGACGTCATGAGCGAGCCGGACGGATCTTCAAAACCCCTGACCCGCCCCACTCTGTTTCTCAAAGTGCGTAAGCGATCGCTGGTTACTGACAAGGCATCGGCATGTTTTGAGAGTGCTTACAAGCTGGCAGAACGGTGGGGGTCAGTCTACTTCATAAACCAAATGTTGCCTTGGCAGCATTCAAACGTCTTCTATAATTCAGACCTGTCCCGCATCGATTCGGAGTGGAAGGACTGGGAGAGTGGAACGATGAGGGTTGGCTCATTGGACAACATAACGCTGAACCTGCCTCGTATCGCCTATGATGCAAACGGGGACGACGATAGGATGATGGAGCGGCTGCGGGAACTGCTTGAGCTTTCAAGGGAGGCGCTGTCAATAAAGAAGCAGATACTTGAGGAACGAATGCATATCGATCGCCTCCTGCCACTTTATAGAGAAGAGTATGAGGGGAACAACTACTTCAGACTAAACGACTCCCCCGGCATAATCAGCTACGTCGGGCTTCCGGAGGCAGTTAAGTACCATACGGGGTTAGACCTTTCAGATAGTAATGACGCACTTAAGCTAGCCACGCGCATTGTAGACACAATGAACGGCTACACTCGCCAAATGCTACCCTCGACGAGGCTCTTAACCTCTAGCATAACCTTTGAGCCATCTGCCCAGCGTTTAACTCAGCTCGACATCGCATCCGGATACCTGAAATCAAAGGACGCCCAAATCTACACCGAACACTCAAACTTACCTCTGACTACCGCCATTCCTTTAAGGAAGCGTCTCAACATAGAAGGGCTCTTCCACCAAAAGACCAAAGGTGGACACCTGTTCGACATACGCCTTGCAGAGCCATTTCCAACATACGAAGTTCTATCGAACAACACTAAACGGATAATGGAGACTGCTGCAATCGGGCTTTTTACGTTTACACGAGACTATTCCTATTGTGCGAGGTGCAGAAACGTCACCTATGGGCTACATGCGAAATGCCCCAAGTGTGGTTATGACGGCAACAGAATAGTACTTTATACGAAGACCTATGGCAGGATCAAGCCGTCTAAGATATGGAGCACAAACGAGCGGGAGTTTGCACTCAATACGCAACGGTTTACCCTTTGAGTAGCATTATCGCTTGGGCAAGATCTCCGTCAGTCGACTCTAACGCCTTCTTGGCCGCCTCGAGGCTGGCGCCTGTCTGTGCAGCGACCAACTGAGCGTCATCATCCGATATCTCCATCTTGACCGGCGCCGCCTCTTGGGCCTCCTCAATGGCGTTTCCAACCACTTGGTAAATGGTCTGCCCGCTCACCTTCATGACGGTTATCTGCGGATCCGGTATGACGAGGTTCTTGCCCTTCATATGAAAAGTGATCTTGAAGACGCCGGGCATCTCCTCCAGCTTCATGCCCATGCGCGACATCATCCTCTTGGCCTCTCTTGGGTTTATGTTTCTCATCGCTATGGCCCCCTCAGTCCTCTTCTCCTCTCCTTATTTTTACTGCCTGCCCTATTTTAAACCGCTTCATCTCCTCGCCCGTAAGGGCGGCCCTTCCAACTGCTATTACTTTACCCTTGGAATCCGTTACTATGACCTCTTCTCCAGGGCGGATATCTGGGTCGCATTCCATAACGTGCTTCGCAAACAGGTTTCTCCCTTCTTTTATGAATTCAACAACATCGTCTATTACTGCAACCCTGTACCTCGGAGGCGGGATCACATTGGCCAACCTGATGGCGCCCGCCGTGCTCATCGCGAGTAAGCCATCAGAGGGCTTCAGGGTTGCCAGTAGGTCATTACCGAGATAGATCCCCTTCACTTTTCCTGTCTTGCGGGACTTTACTGCCTTGACGCCATCCGGGAATAGCTCCTCTCCACAGCCTGCGCCGAACTGATAGTCCGCAACCGCCCTTATCCTGATGAGCTCGACCTCGCCGATCGGTCTAGAGGTAGGTGCTGGCTGCACTCTTCCCTCCCTCCCGCTTCAGCATCTTGTCTATAGCTTTGTTGAAGTCGCTCTTCGTTATTACGTCTCTATCATTGCGTATTGCGAACAATCCCGCCTCGGTGCAAATCGCCTTGATCTCGGCTCCAGTGGCACCGTCAGTCATGCTCGCAAGATCCTTCGTGCTCACTTCCTTTGAGACGTTCATGTGGCTCATATGTATCTTGAATATCGCTTCCCTCCCCTTTACATCAGGGGCTGGAATCTCAATGACTCGGTCAAACCTTCCGGGTCTCAGTAGGGCTGGGTCAAGGAGGTCTATTCTGTTCGTTGCACCGATTATCTTGACGTCCCCCCTAGCTTCAAAGCCATCAAGCTCGCTTAGCAGCTGTAGCAGGGTTCTCTGTACCTCCCTCTCGCCGCTAACGGAGAAGTCTCCCCTCCTGCCGCCGACTGCGTCGATCTCATCAATGAACACTATGCTTGGCGCCTTGGATCGAGCAAGCTGGAACAGCTCCCTAACCATCCTGGCCCCCTCACCTATGTACTTCTGGACCAGCTCCGATGCGACCACCTTGATGAATGTTGCCCTAGTTCCATTAGCGACCGCCTTAGCAAGCAGAGTCTTGCCGCAACCAGGGGGGCCCTGAAGAAGAACTCCTTTGGGAGGATCGATGCCTACCTTCTCAAATAGTTGCGGCCTGAGCAGCGGGAGCTCAACCAGCTCTTTTATGTCCCTTATCTGGTCCTTCAATCCACCGATATCTGCATAGCTGATCTTGGGGGTCTCGACAACCTCCATTGCCTTAACATAAACGTCAAGCAAGTCTGGAAGCACCTCGAGAACTGCGAAGTTTCTCTGGCTTAATGCGACCCTCTTGCCGGGAGTGAGTTTATTCACATCAATATCCTTCAGGACGTTGACGATAAGCGAGGGGCCCGTTGAGCTCTTTACCACTGCCCTTCCGTCCTCAAGAACATCCGTAATATTGCCTTCGATGTACGGTGGCACGGTAAGCTTCTCGATTTCAGTGCGAAGCGCCTGTATCTCCCTCTGGAGCCTGTCCCGTTCGAAGAACCAGTCCCGCCTCTCCGCCTCTAGCTCAAACGTCCTCTGCTCCAGCTTCTTCATCTGAAGCAGAAGCGTGGAGCCATCATCCTTATAATCAATATTTTCAGCCATCCGTCTCACTACGCTAGATACAGGTAACTTTTAGTTTACCTTCTATAACACTAAATTCAGACGGTGCCTTTTATGAATTGTGAGATATGCGGCAACAAGATAGTCGGGCGGCCCACTCAGGTTACCATAGAGCGCGCTGTGCTCTCGGTTTGCCAAGAATGCTCCCGCTTTGGCACGGTCGTTGACCGAAAGACCGCTTCTGCTATCGAGCGAACAATCCCAAAACCAGGTCAAAAGAAATATGTTCCAAAGCCGGTAAGGAAGGCGCAGTTTGATGAGTTTGTTCTGGTTGATAACTTTGGGGGGGTCATACGCAAGGCGCGCGAATCCCAGAACCTCACGCGGGATGCCTTCGCGCACAAGTTAGGCGAGAAGGAGTCTGTCATAAGGCGTATCGAGGCTGGCGAGATGTACCCGACCGCCGATCTTGCCAAGAGGATGGAGCGCCTGCTCAAGATCACACTAAAAGCAACTTTCGACAGTGATGCCAAGGGCTCCTCCCCAACCCCGAACTCCATGACGCTGGGCGACGTCGCAATCCTAAAGGAGGGTAAAAATGATTAACCCGGAGAAAGGGGGCGCGATCCTGATTGAAGTTAGACGCAACATCGACCCGAGCGGTCTGGGGGAACTGCGCCTCCTTGCAGAGGCGGCAGGCTACTCTGTAATCAAGACATACGAGCAGACCCGCTTTGTAGACTCCGCTTACTGCCTAGGTCGTGGTCGCGCCGAGAGCATAGCCGAAGAGATGGCTGAACTGCGCCCTGATAAAGTAATCTTCAACAATGCCCTAAAGCCATCTCAAAAGTATAATCTAACGCGTCTGTTTAAGATCGAAGTAATAGACCGTTTCCAGTTGATTCTGGAGATATTCACGAAGAGGGCTGGTACCATAGAGGCGAAGTACCAGATCGAGTTAGCGTCTCTACAATATGCGCTTCCGAACGCCAAGGAGAATGTTCACCTCTCAAGGCTGGGGGAACTTCCAGGTTTTCATGGTTTAGGAAAATATCAGGCGGACGTCTACACGACGATGATAAAACGCCGGATTTCTTACCTCAAGAAACGCCTGCGCGAGATAAGTACACAGAAGTCGATACACCGGAAGGGGCGGAGGAAAGACTCGCTCTTTACCATAGCTCTTACGGGATACACGTTTGCCGGTAAGACGACCTTGTTTAACCGACTAGCCAGCGAATCTCTTCCGATAGGTAGCGGGCTGTTCACAACCCTGAGCACCACAACGCGCGCAATCCACGTGAGGAACCGCAAGGTGCTGGTCTCCGATACTGTTGGGTTCATTGATAACCTGCCGCACCTTCTAGTCGACGCCTTTTACTCAACCCTAGAGGAGATTACGGTGGCAGATGTTGTCCTGCTGGTCATGGATGCGTCAGACTCGCTACCGGAGTTCACCCGGAAGGCTGATACATGCCTCTCTACACTGACTTCGATAGGCGTCTTCAAGAAAGCCATAGTGCCTGTACTCAACAAGATCGACGCTGCAACTGAGCTTGATCCAATACGTCAAACTGTAAAGGAACGCGTTGGCACGACTGCTATCGAGATCTCCGCGCAGAATGGTACAGGCATCTCTTCCCTTGCCTCGCACATTGGCGGGCTACTTCCGGAATATGGGCGATACGTGGTGCGCATGCCCGCAACGTCAAACCCCCAGTCGATTTTATCATGGGCGAAGGATGCGGCCGACATCATAGCGTTGAGGAAGTCTCCACAAATTGAGATCGAACTTGAGATGATGCCATCGCTCCTCCATAGACTCAGACAACTGACCTACGGCATCGACGGCATCGAGATAATCTGCATCGAGGGGGCTAACATACGAAGCGAATTGAAGTCTTGAGGCTGGGGCACCGACCGACGAGGGATAAGCGAATAACTACACACGTATGCCTCGTTGCGAGGTCCTTCGGGGCGTCGGCAGTCCATATCGCTGGCGTAAGGGACGACTCGCTGCAAGCCTCAATAAAAAAGGTCTCTGACACTTGGGGAGGGCCTTTTTCGATTGACTTCCTACCCAACCCGATTAGGTTCGTGAAGGATTGGAAGTCTAAAGGCGGGCAAATTGCTCATCTGACGATGTACGGCACTCGGCTGAAGGATGCCATACAGCGCATCGGATCTGACGGCGATCTGCTCGTGGTCGTTGGCGGTGAGAAGGTGCCTCCATTCTACTATATAGCTGCAGACATCAACGTGGCGGTTGGGAGCCAGCCACACTCCGAAGTTGCAGCTCTGGCACTATTTCTAGACCGGATAACCTGTGGCGAATGGGAGAATATGGCTTTTACTGACGCAAAGCTGAGGATAGTTCCGACAGAACGGGGAAAAACTGTCGAACAACTCCGCTTTAAAAAGAAAGATATTTGAGCACATCAGATGTTATGTATCCTAGCGAATCTGCATCTATGGGTGTCGGTGGTCTATATTGCCGAACGATGGTCTTGTTTTAGTGGCCAGAGAGCTTATCGGGGAGGAAGTTGTCCAACTAATCCAGAT
>MAGU01000016.1 GCA_001717025.1 Candidatus Methanomethylicus oleisabuli
GTGGGAGGGTGGGGATATACAGCAACGACCTGCCCAGGATACATAATATCGATCGCCACGTTCTTGTATGGGAGGTGAACGCTGGCAAGCTTAAGGTTGAGGTGGGCCAATTCAGAGTCGTATTCTATAGGCGGATAGACGTTGAAGACATACTTTACGGTGTATCTGCCGGCGTTGAAGTAGCCCGGCGCATAGCAGCCTGCCTCGTTCGACTCAGCCAAGGAGCGGATGCTCGAGATGACGCTAGACGAAGCGTTCGGCGACAGCACAGTAACTTTGCCGGTGTCGTCCTTCATGTATGGGACTGCCCCGGATGGGCTTTCAATCGATACAAGCGCTACATGAGGGGCAGCCAGCGAGGCGAGCGTTAGCGGCGCATCCCAGCTTCGGTATAGCATCCGGTACTGCCCAGAGGCGCTTACCGCGTATGTGAACTCCTCGACCAGCGTCCCATTCTCATAGAGGGCTGCACGGTAGCTGTCAACGACCACGTTCCCCTCAAAGACGGGCGGCGGCTCATAGACCAAGAAGACACCCAGTGCGCCTATCGTGAGGGATATCATCACCAGTGCCGCGATCTGTCTCGTTTCAGCCATGCGGTTCAGCCTCCGCTCACTATCGGCTCATGGCTAAACACGCATATTCCGCCAGGCAGCGTCAACCCACTCCATCATTCGCCCGCTCAGAACTCGATCTTGGGCCTCTTCTCCACATCTTCCTCGAACTGTAGGTAGTCCATCTTAATTAGACCCATGATCCTGGCAACGATATTCGAGGGTATTGTGTCGCATCGGATGTTGAACTCCTGCGCGATGTTGTTGTAGGTGTACCTGTGCCTCGCTATCTCGTCCTCGAGGCCCTTTACGGAGTCCATCAGTGACGTAACTGTAGAGGAGGTCTTGAGGTCGGGATAGTTCTCGGCGACTGCCAAGATGCTCCCGAAGAGCCGCCTCGATTCAGCGTCGACCTGACGGAGCCCCTCCGCCCCGGCCTTGCCGATCTCCGTCCTGAGCCCTGTAACCTTCTCGAGGACCTCCTTCTCGAACGTTGCATAGCTCTTGACGGCGCCGAGCAGTTGCTCGATCATGTCGAGCCGCTTCTTCATCGCGACCTTGACCTGACCGAGGGTGGCGGACGCGGAGTTGCTGAGCGTCTTGAAGCGGTTGTAAGCAGAGACGAAGTAAAGCAGCAGCCCGACGACGACAACTGCCGCAACTATTATGGCGACTATTGAAACGATATCCATAACAGTCCACAGATTCGCCTATTCGATTAAAGAATTTAAACATTGCTAAACCGATTTGCGGCGACCCGACCGGAGGGGGGAGGCGGCGCCGCGCGCCGATGAAAAAATGCTAAAAACAAAGTGTAGTTCTCAACCAAATCGCACGCATCTCGGCAATTAATAATAATCTTATATAGATTTCATCACATATTTTAACGAGGGTTAATTTGGTCAGAATTCTACCAGGTGTTGAGATACAAGTAGTTAAAGAGATAGTCCCTCAACAGCTGCACCCATCCGGAGTCGTAGGCCTTATCGGCACCGCCGAGAAGGACCCTTTGCTGACGCCTACCCTGTAACGAGCTACAGGGAGTATCAGGAGAAGTTCGGCTCTGACGTGTCTTTCAGCCTCACCAAGGAGGCGAGGCTCTGCTTCATGAACGGTGTCTTTGAGGTCTTTGCCACGAGAATCGAGGCGTCGGGGACGGTCAACGCGTCGGCCACGCTGAGGGACTCGGATGGCGAGGATGCGCTCAGGCTCGAGTCCAGGGCTGTAGGGGAGGCGGGCAACAGGCTCAAGTATGCCATAACACAGGGGGCAGTGGAGGGAGCGGCGAGGAGACAGATGCGATGGCAGGCAGGGCCGTTGAGGCTCTGATGGACATCGACAATGTGCTCCAATCCGAAGGGCTGACCATAACCCCGCTCAGGGGAAGGACCGTGAGCGGGGAGAAGGAAGGTTATGGGCGCATTCAGCTAGCCTACATGCTGGAGAAGGAGATGAAGGTAACGAAACCCGTCTCTGTGATGAAGAGGGTCGAGGTCAAGCAGAAGGAGAACCTGGACTGATCAGGCAGGAAAGGCGCCTAGCAGACCTATCCTATGAGGACGTTTGTGGCTCCGGCGGTTATGGTGTTGGGGGCCAGCCTCCACTATTATGTCGCCCATCCTTGCGGCTGGCGCGCCCCCTATAAGCACAGTCTGACTGCCCATGACGACTAGGCCACCAACGTGCGGAGCCGGTCCGCTGAAGAGGGGGGCAGACATGAGTGTCTATGGTCCGCCAGGCAGGCATCCCCCCTATGAGGGCGTTGACAGCACCCGGTCCGGGGCCAGGGGTGTCCCATGGGACGTCATATCGCCTAGGCGGGCTGCAGGCGGCATAAGCGTTCACTGCTAATGACACTGGTGCAGGAGAATCTAAACCTTTTGATGCGGCTGAAGGATGCGAGAAAAGAAAGACAAAAACAAAAAGAAAGAGGGGACGTGCGGCGGCATCTACTGTGGCTGGCTTGCACCGCACTCCTTGCAGAACTTGGCCACGATGGGGATCACGGCGACGCAGTTAGGACAGGCTTTTGTATCTGCCCCAGAGGGGGGCGTGCTGCCGCAACTCGGGCATGATTTGGCATCAACTGGCATCCTCTGTCCGCAAATCATGCAGTATCTCTTCTTCTCCGTGAAGTAGATATTGGTCTGGGCGCTTGCGAGGTCGCGTGCGGACGCGGACACGTTGACCATCCCAACCTTGACCGAAGAAGTAAGGGAAAACTTCTGCGTCATTGCACCCTTTGGTATGGTAATGGTTTGAGGGATCTTGCCGTCGGCAGCCGTTATCGAAACATCGATGTTCTTTTCAGCCGCAATGGGCGTCCCCTTGTCATCAAGCAATTCAACGTTAATGTCCACAGCCGATTTGCCATCGGCGAAGACCTCCTTCTGGACGGGCGTCAGACGGAGCGATGCTGCCTTCGGTGGCGGTGGCGGTGGCGGCGGATTTGGCTTTCGGCGCATAAGCATCAGTGCGACCCCAGCTACGGCTAAAACTGCTACTACTATGATTATGATTAATTCCATGTTGATTGGGGACGGTTCGGACCCTACCGCAGGGGTGTAGGGCGTTCCTATAGCATACAGGTGTTTGCCATCATCTGCGATGTACAGCAAGCCGTCAGCTATTGTTGAGGAGTTCGACAAAAAGCCAGGCGCGAAGACATGCCATATCAAGCTACCACTACTAGCATTGATGGCGTATAACGTCTTGTTATTGCTTGGAACGAATACCATACCATCAGCGACCGATGGGCTGAAAGAGCACCCCATATTCGTGGAATATCCCCAAAGGTAGGCTCCGGTCGATTGGCTCAAAGCGATGACCTTGTGGTTTGTTGTGGTTGCGACGTATACATTTTCGTATGCCACAGCTGGCGCATAATTCACCGGGCACCTGTATCATACCCCCATATCTTTGCATCAGTATCCTTGTTTAAGGCATATGTTTTGTTGTAGTAATATGAACCGATGAACACCTTATCTCCAGCTACAACTGGTGAAGTTGTGACGAGCGAGTTGGGATCGGATATGTTTATAGTGGATACCCATTGATAGGCACCATTGCTTGAGCTGTAGCAGTAGATACGCCCGTAATTCGTTGCGAAGTATACTTTTCCATCAGATACTGCAGGAGTCGTATAAATCTCATAGCTCATATTTTTTGACCATGCTTTAACGCCCGTGTTGATATCTAAGACGTAGATGCACTTATCTCCGGAGCAGATGAAAACCTTGTCTTCTGCAACAGTTGGGGATGAGAAACCTATCGGTCCGGCGGTCGTGTAATTCCAAATCTTTACACCAGTTGAAGCGTTCAGTGCATAGACCATACCGTTAACTCCAGCAATGAAGACCTTATTTTCGGCTACAGCAGGCGTCGTCCAAAATGCTGTTGGGAACGAAGCATTCCAAATCTTCGCGCCTGTCGTGGCATTTATTGCATAAACATTTCCATCCGCAGTTCCAATATACAGGACGCCGTTTGAAACCACAGAATCAGAGAAAAACGCAATGCCGCTCAGGGTCGCATTCCAAGCAGAAACGTATGAGCGGGGAGCGGGGGTTCCATTCTCATACCCCGTGTGCGCAGAATCGTGCCCTATCATGGCCCACGGATAGTATGTCGTGGCATGCACGTTTGGTAGCGCTGCTGCAACCGTTATGCAGACAGCAGGGTGGATCGCTAGTAGAATGATAAACAACATCGAAATAGTATTGATAGGGCGATTATTCTGCGTTATTATTGCCAAAATAGTGTCAAACTTCAATCAACTAAGTAAGCATTTACTCAATTTGAAGCTTTCTTAATGGTAAAATTGGATAAAATACAACAAGTTGAACGCTTTTTGACACTATTGGGAACGTCCATCATTCGTTTTGTGTTTTGTTTTGATTGGCGCTCTGGCGCATTATGCCAATGGTAGGAAATCGGAATATCCCGACATTATCTTCCACCACAAAAGGCGTGAAGCTGTCAACGTCTGCCCTGCGCAGGTATGGAGATAGCAGACCATCGGCCGGCATCTCGTTGATCCCTACCCCTGATGATAGAGGGGACAGTGCAGGCATAACGACTAGGCGCCTGCCCTCAAACCTGCCAACTAGAAAACATTTGAATTTGTACCTAGCGCCAGCAAAGTCACTTGATGCGACTGCAGGGTGTTCATGCGCTATAACTATGGTCCGGACTCCTTCCGGGGGATCTAAATAGACGTTCCCGTGAGCAAGCATGACATCATCGACGATCATATGCGACTCGTGAAGAATCACGTTGAATTTGCTCAGAATTGCCAAGATGAAGTTATCGTGGTTTCCCCTCACGACATCTATCTTGATGCCAGCAGTTGTGAGCCACCCCAACAGGTCCTTGACCTCGACCCACTCCTGAGGCGAGGGCTTCCCAAACTCGTGCTTGAGGTCACCCAAGAAGATGACATGCTCAGCGCCGGTCTGCCGCAGCATCGACTCAATGGCACCCCTCATATAGCCGTAGGAGGCTTGCGGCAGGTGCAATCCCTTCTTGCTAAGCGCGCTCTCGTATCCGATGTGTAGATCGGCGACCACCAAGGCATCATAAGACTTTAGAAAGATCGCAGGCCACGAGTTTGGTATCGATGCGCCTCTGAAGAGAAGCATAAGACCAATAAAAAGAGGGAGGTTTAATTGTTTTTGTGCTTCGACTTACAGGTAGCATATGAAATCATTTATACAGATCTAGATCCTGCAGAATCTCTATAAACTCGTCGTCAGAGACCGCGCCGCGCTTCTGCAACGACTTCTCGTAGATCCTGCCAAGTATCTCGGGGTAGCGATCCTTTGGCACGTTCAGCCCAAGCTCGTGCAGTTTAAGATCCAGGTTGTGCGGGCCACTCTTCTTGCTCAGTATAAGCCTGAACTCAGGATGCCCTATCAACTCCCCTCGGAATGGATACGCCATCGCGCCCTTTGTAGGACTCGAAAGCCATTGTGCGGACTGGGCCGATTCGACGTTAAATACGTTCTCGCCAACGATAGGCTTGTTTGGAGGGACGGCGAATCCAGAGATGTTCGCCACCGTTTTAGAAAGCCTGTAGAGCTCATTCAGTCTTATGCCTACATCTATTCCCATGAGGAGTTTTGCCCCGAGTGCGACCTCGCCCAACGAGGTGTTCCCAGCGCGCTCACCCATGCCATTGACGGTCACGTGTGCAACGGAGACGCCTGCAGCGACCGCTGCCAGAGTGTTTGCCGTCGCCAACCCGAAGTCATTATGGCAGTGTATCTCCAAAGGTTTGTTTGTCACATCCTTGAATTTAGAGACCAAAGCATAAATGGCAGCGGGAGTGGCTACTCCGAAGGAGTCGGATATAGCGAACGAGTCGCATGCCTTATCGGCCTCCTGGGCTATGCGCTTTAGCACCCCGAATTCAGCGCGCGTGGCATCCACGAGCAGCAGAAGGACCTTCATCCCCTCTGATCTTGCATAGTCGGCATTCTCAAGGACCTTCGCAATCAGCTCATCGAGGTTAGTCGAATATGCCCCCCGCATCATGACGTCGCTAGCAGGCAACTCAATCGTGATGCCGTAGCTTCCGCATTCCTTCGCTGCCACAATGTCAAGCTTGTTGTTCCTGCACCACGAGTAGAGGCTAGCATCGAGGCTAGCGGCTATCAATGCACGCATTGCTTCCCTGTCCTCAAGCGAGGTGCCGGGTATACCTACCTCTATACGGTCTATGCCAGCCCTATTGAGTGCTCGACCCATCGCGACCTTATCGTGCTTTGTTAGAACCACGCCGGCTTGCTGTTCGCCATCTCGCATAGTAACATCGTGGAATGTTAGTGTTTTTGGTGGTTTGCTCTTAATTGCAGAGACGCCTTCGAAGTTGTAAGGGCTGACAAACCAATCATCGGTTTGCCATGGTTTTTCCATAAAGTTCCCCAAGTTACTCTTAGACGCGCTATGATAAAAATCCTCCGAGAATACGAGTGCCCATACGCCCATATACAATAGAAAAATATCGTTAGAAAACAAAAACCATTAATAAAGCAAAAAGCCGTATATAGCGAGAAGGTATTGCAATGACCGTTGTGATGGCCCTTGAAAAGAAGCCGCTCATTAGATTCGATATGAACAAGTGTGCATTTTGCAAGATCTGCGAGCTGAGCTGCGCCGAGCAGCACTATGGCTCTTACGGCGAGGCAATCTCTCGGATCACTGTGATCAGAAAGAACTTCACGCTATTCAAGTGCTTCATATGCACGCGGTGCGACAAGAGGTTCTGCGTACCGGCGTGCCCCAAGAATGCCCTTTCTTACAGGCATGGGGACATCGTGGTCGATGAGAGGCTCTGCGACTCGTGCGGCGACTGCGTAAAGGCATGCCCATTCCACGGAATCAAGCTGCACCCCAAGACAAAGATGCCCATAATATGCGATCTCTGTGACGGTGATCCGCGCTGCGTCAAGGAGTGCCCGAAGCAAGCGCTGTCGCTGATCTGGCTCCAGCAGACGAGGAAGTGATCATTATGAAATACAGCGGATACAAAGGAAAGGTCCTGAAGATAAACCTGACAAATAGAAAGGTGGTTACCGATGAGGTTACCGACGAGTTTGCACGCAAATACCTCGGTGGCAACGGCTTTGCAGCAAGGTATCTGTTTGACATGGTCGACCCGAGGATCGACCCCTACGACGCGAATAACGTCGTTGCAATGATGACCGGCCCATTTCAAGGCATCAATATCCCGACGGCCGGAAAGTATTATATGGCGACTAAGTCGCCCCTCACGTTTGGATACTTTGATAGCGTCAGCGGTGGCTTCATAGGCGCGCAGATGAAATATGCGGGAATTGACGGGATACTCATAACCGGGAAGGCTGAAAAGCCGACTTACCTGTTCATAGATGATGATAAAATCGAGTTCAGGTCGGCGGAAAAGCTGTGGGGCAAACGCACAGGCGAGACACAGGAGCTCATAAAGGAGGAAGACGGCGACCCCAACCTCTGCGTCTCAGCAATAGGGCCTGCGGGCGAAAATCTAGTCAGGTTCGCCTGCGTGATAACAGAATATAGGGCCGCAGGGAGGGGCGGAGTCGGGGCTGTAATGGGGTCCAAGAACCTCAAGGCAATAGCAGTCAGGGGCTCTGGAACGAACGACGTTGCAGACCATGAGAGGTTCAAGAAGTGGATGGATTGGTACGCAGTCGAGGTTAAGAAGGTGCCTGCCCTCGCGACAGGGATGCCTACGTATGGCACGCCTGCCCTCGTTGCGAGCATCGGCAAGATGCTCGGCGCCATGGGGTCGTATAACCATCAAACAGAATGGTTCGAGCAGTGGGAACTGATATCCGGAGAGCGGCTGAAGAGAGACCACTGGGTAAAAGACACGGGATGCCCGGCGTGCCCGATCGCCTGCAGCAAGGTCTTCCGAGCAAAGGAAGGCAAGTGGAAGGGCGCCACGTCCGAGGGTCCCGAGTTCGAAACATTATACTCGCTCGGCTCGATGTGTGGCATAGCGGACTTGGGGGCGATCATATTAGGCGACATAAGCTGCGATGAGTGGGGCATGGACACTATCACTTACGGCGTTACCGCCTCGTTTATAATGGAGGCATATACCAAGGGATTGCTGACCAAGGAAAAGACGGACGGCGTCGACTTCAAGTTCGGCAACGACGATGCGATGATAGCATATATCGAGAAGACCGCAAAGAGGCAAGGATTGGGGAACCTGATGGCCGAAGGGTCCCGCCTTGCATCAAGGATCGTGGGAGGCGACACGGAGCGTTTTGCAATGCAAGCCAAAGGGCTGGAATTTCCAGGTCACTCGGCCAGGGCGCTAAGAGGCATGGCGCTTGGCTATGCGACTGCCACCAGGGGAGGCAGCCACCATGATGCTCGCCCCACAGGGGAGTACGCAGGGGCATCAGACCGTACAGCGGTGGATGGAAAGCCGGCATGGGTCATAGGAACGCAACAGATGACCACTATAGGCGACAGCCTTGTGCAGTGCCACTTCCTGGAGAGGCTACTCGGCTTTACGCTGACGCCAAAGTATGTCGACATGATAAACCCAGTCACGGGGTTCGAGTACTCGTTTGCAGAGCTCGTGGATGTCGCAGAGAGGATACTTGACTTAGAGAGGGCATTCAACGTAAGGGCGGGAATGACCAGAAAGGAGGACACCCTTCCCAAAAGGACCCTCGAGGAGCCTATCCCAGAAGGCCCATCAAAGGGAATGTATACTGACGCCAAGACGCTCGATAAGATGCTCGACGAGTTCTATGTCCTTAAGGGATGGGATCAGAAGACAGGCATCCCAACAAGAGCAAAGCTGGTCAGGGTGGGCCTTACGGACGTGGCGGACGTATTGAACGTGTAATCCAAGCCAGTAAACGGGGCACTTGCCTTTTATTTTATTTTATTTTTTTTATCAAGTTTTATTGGCTTTTTTGCTAGCATCATTAATCCATCAGAGTCAAATATTGAAGAGGGAAGAGGCATTCGCGGTTGTCACTGCGATCACGTCTTCGAGGGGGATTCTCTTGATTGCTGAGATTGCCTCTGCCGAACGGATGAGGTTGGCAGGTTCGTTGATCTCGCCCCTTACTGGCGCCAAAACTGGAGAATCGGTCTCTAGCATGAGGGATTCGAGAGGCAACAAACGAGCCATCTTTTTCTTCTGCTCGGAGTGGACGACCGATGTAGGGATTGAGAAGTAGTATCCACCCTTGGCGGCGGCTAGAGCGTCGCCAGCCTTTCCATCAAAAGCGTGCATCAGAACCTGGTCTGCCCCCTCAGAGTGCAGCAACGCCAATGCGTTCTTGCCCGCACTTCGCGAGTGCACGACTACAGGTAAGCGGCGTTCATTAGCTATAGATATGGCTAGCCTAAATCGGCGCTCCTGCAATGACCTTTGTTCATCATCGCGTATGTAAAAATGATCGAGTCCTACCTCACCTATACCAACTATAGTAGCGGAGGATGCGAGTGATATAAAATCGTCGAACAGCCCCTGATCGAAGCAACAGGGATCGAAACCAACGGTTAGGAAGACCGATTGTGGATGGCGTTCGACGATCGCTTTCGCAGCGTGATACTCCCTTGGATCGGTTATGGACATTACGATCTTTCGAACGCCGCAGCTACGGGCACGGGCTATTATGACGTCGATATCGGCATAGGCTTTCGAAGCAAGGTGAGCATGGACATCGATCATAAGAGGGCACTTTTTTAGCATGGGTCAATAAAATAAGATAAGGGAACATTTATGATATAAATAATTGCGAGAGGTTAAATCGAATCGTGATCGGCGAATGAGGATGGTCTTCGCGAAGCGAAGCGAAGCGAAGCGCATCTAGATTCGTCAGGGACAAATTGCATCTGAAGGAGGCTTAACAACGCCTAAAGAAGCAGTGACCTATTTAGATAATGCCTCATATTCGCCGATGGGCCCCAGGGTCCTTGAGGCGATGCCACCATTCTTCAAAGAGCGCTATGGCAACCCCTCTGCTCCCCATGCCAAGGGTGCAGATATGAAAGCGGCGCTCGAAGATGCGCGTTGGAAGGTATCATCGCTTTTTGGTGCTGAGCGACCGGCTGAGATAATATTCACGTCAGGAGCGACGGAAGGAATAAACACGGCTATAAGGGGATTGGCACTGCAGAGCAAGGAAAGAGGAAACCACATAGTGGCATCAGCAATAGAGGACGTGTCGGTCAGGAATGTGATGAAGCATCTATCGAAGAATGGATTCGAGATAACATATGTGCCTGTCGACTGCTAAGGGTTGTTGATGTCGATGTCCTGAAAGGAGCGGTTACTGAGAAGACGGTCCTGGTCACTGTAATGTATGCCAACAACGAGGTCGGAACCATCCAGCCTATAAAGGAGGCCGCTGAAATAGCCCATTCCAAGAATGCGTGCTTCCACACCAACGCTACCGCTGCCGCGGGTAAGATACCGATAGACATGATGACGGTATCATCGGGGGACATGGGAGGACCCTACGGCGCAGGCGCACTATACGTGAAGAGGGGAACGCTGATGGAGCCCCTTATCATCGGAGGGGACCAAGAGGGCGGCTTGAGGTCTGGGACGGAGAATGTGGCAGGCATTGTGGGCATGGGTACGGCGGCAGAGATTGCAAAGGTAGAGATGGATGGCGAGCCAGAAAGTGATGGACCACTTCAGACATCCAAGGAATGTCGGCGAGGTCGAGGATGCCGACGGTATAGGCAAGGTGGTGAACCCCGTATGCGGGGATGTGTTGCTGCTATCCATAAAGGTTGAGGGCAACAAGCTAGTTGATATAAAATTCAAGACGTTTGGATGCGGCCCGGCGATTGCAGCAAGCAGCATAATAACAGAGATCGCCAGCGGTATGACGGTCGAGGATGCTTTGAGGATAACGGAGCTGGACGTTGTTGATGCACATGACGGGCTCCCCCCTATAAAGGGGCACTGCTCTAAGTTGGCGGCGGACGGTCTAAGGGAAGCGATAGTTGATTATATGAGGAGTAACGAGATAACGCCGCCGGACTGGGTAAAATAGAATAGATCCACAAGGAATAGAAGTCGTTGCAATTTAAGAGGGGCATCATGAATTTTGCGAGGCGGGTAAAAAAGGGGAGGGATTATTGAGGGGCGTCAGCAAACTTGTTTGCCTCCTCAAGGCCCATCTTCCTAAAGGTCGTGCCATATGCGATGCCGACTTCGACCGGGCTGCTGCTCTCCTCGGCCTTGGAAAGTGCCTTCATCGCAAGGTCTATGGCATCCTTTATGGTTAAGTCAGGCTTGTAATCTGCCCTGAGCACCTCTGTTGCGTCTTCGCTGTTTCGGCCTATAGCCATCGCCTTTCCACTGAGGATCAGACCGCGCGGATCTAATGTGTAGAGGTGCTTCCCTACGATGTCAGAGCCCACCACTATCAGTGCTGCGCCAAGGGGCCTAACCCCACCATACCTAGTAAACTCGTACATGAATTTGCCAAGATGGTTAACAACACTCTTGACATCCATCGGCTCCTCGAAGACTAGTCTGTGCCGCTGCGTCTCAACCCTAGCCTGATCTATTAGAAGGTGTATGTCGCCGGTGAAACCCGCACCCGCCGCGCCGATATTTTCATCGATCATATGGATCTTCTCAACCGAGTCGAGAAGCGGGTCTGGCTCCTTAGTCCTTGCAACCATCACCGCAAAGTCTTTTCCACGTATCGCGACCACTGGTGAACCATATTTAACAGCTTCTGAGGCATACTCTACCTGCAGCAGCCGCCCATCCGGCGTGTACATCAAGTAGCCGCGGCCATAATCGCCGTCTCTAGAGGGCATCATTGCTGAACGCCTCCAATATCAGTTAACACAGAGCCATCCTTTGTGATTGTGAGAACTTGGATGCCATTCCCTGAGCCAGGGTCCCTTTCCATTGCGGACTTGACGGCCTTTGCTGCGATCTCGGCGCCTTCCTTTGTCGAGATTCCAACATGGTATGTGGCTTCAAGTACACCGTATGCCATTGGAGATCCTGACCCTGACGATGCGTAATCCTCCTCAGTTACGGCACCGCTTACGTCTGCCTCGAATACCTGCGAGCCGGTCTCATCGATGCCAGCCACAAGCATCTCAGCAATGTATGGGGCATAGCTCCTCATGCCAGAATATTGCAGGTTTGAGAGCATCTTGGCGACCTCCTTGACGGTCAGTGGAAAGCCCCTGTCAAACGAGATCAGTTTAGCCTCGGCCTTTATCAGGTTGATGAGGTAATTTGCGTCTGAAAGCTGTCCCGCAATCGCTACGGCCTTCTTTTCGTCAATAGGATAGATCTTCTTTGCGTCTTTCGAGCCGATCATGCCGCCCTTCGTTGCCCGCCTATCGGATGCGAGGACGACGCCATCGACGCATTTAAGCGCCACGATAGTTGTCATTCAATCCACCACACTTACCTAATCCTCCGATAGAGATATTATTGACGGAGATTAAAAAAACCAAGTCACAAAAGGGCGGGTCAGTTGAAGTGAGACGGCTCCTTCTGGTACAGAGTGTTAACGATTTTAACGAATAGCTTCGTGGCAACATCCCTTGCTCGGCGTTCCTCGTTTGGAGGGAAGGAGATAAGGGACACTTCAAATTGGCCTTTATTGAACCGAACTTGAACTTGAACTTCTCCATCATCGGTGATCCACTTTAGGTCAATATATCTGCCAACGAGCGAGCTGCCAAGCCACCTCATTCCACTGAACCATTTTCCCTTTAGCATTGAAGCAACAGTAGCGGCGTCCAATCCGCCAGGAAGATAAGACGACCCAACAACGGTTTTTGCGTGGGCATGATCCGTAACGCCTATCAGCTTGAGGCCCTTTTTGGTTATGGCATAGCCGCTATCTTGCTTGTAAACCAGCCCCTGTGAAGAGAGGCGGCTTAGGCTTCTTGATAGCTTCTCTTGGTGAACTTGGAGGCCCCTCTTAAGTCCTTGGAAGCTGAAGTTTGTGTCAGCACTAGCTGCCATCATTTGAAGAACCTTTCCGTCCACCTCGCCAAGCGCGTAAGAATCGCTATGGATCATTCTGCTCCACCTATATATTTTATTGCGTTATATTTGAATGCGAAATATATAGACTTTGCGATTGGTGCGCATTATAAAAAGGAGGGTATATTATCAGGTTTGACACCACTTTATAAGATCAAAGATGAAGATAATCCCAATAACGGTTCCGTTTCCTGCGGCATTCGGCATAGGAAAGGCAGCCAATTGTTATGCGATAAAAGATGACCAGACGCTCCTAATAGACGCAGGGTGGGATAGCCCAGAGAATAGGGTTGCGTTGAAGAAAGGACTCGAGTCTATTGATGCCTGGCCGCCTGAAACGATATTGTTGACGCATGGCCATATTGATCATTTTGGGCTGGGAGGGTATTTGCATGAACTCACCGGAGCAGAGATAATGATCCATAAAAAAGATGCGTACATGCTCGACAACTACGAGGATTACATTAGGGAATGGTACGACAAAGCGATGGTTGACGCGATCGAGGGAGGGTTTGAGGCTAAGGAGTTGGAGGATGTCCGATCGAAGTTACTTCTCGTCTCAAAAGTTATGTTGAAACCGACCAGCTACACGGAGTTTGAGGAGCTGAAGATAGAGCTAAAGGGAGGGACGCTAAAGGCGATGAACGTGCCCGGGCATACGCCGGGAAGCGTCGCATATACAATAAGGGAGGAGGCGTTCTGCGGAGATGCGGCTATAGAGAACACAATAAATGTTCAAGACCTAAAACAGGAGTTCCTTTCGCTGCAGAAGCTGAAGGTCTTCAAAAACATATACCCAGGACACGACAGATTGCCTTTGCATAGTCAGGATATTGAGGCGTTAGAGACGCATTTCATAAATAGGCTTGACGATGTGATGATAGCTTGTCGCAACGGCGCCACACTAAGACAGATAGTTGAGAAGATGTACTTCGCAGGCAGTCGGGACGAGAGCCTCATAAAGACGATCTTCCCGATAAAGCAGACGTCGGCATATCTGCACTATCTTGAGGGGGAAGGCGCGGTCGCTAAGAAGAATGGCATGTGGTTCGCTTTAAGGGGAAGGTTGTAAGTGTATGGCGCAGTCTATTTTTAAGCGTAGCATTCGATAACGCAACTGTCATTTTGTTCTAAAAACTTAAATGCATGTGCAAGATTATTCAAAGAATGTGGCTATTAATGGACGGCGTTGACATAAATCTGCTTAGGCTTCTTCAAGAAGATTCGAGAAGGTCGTACATAGATCTTGCCAAATCCGTAGGAATCTCAGAGACCGCAATAAGAAGGCGAATCAAGAAGCTCATTGATGAAAAAGTAATCGAGCGATTTACCGTTAAATTGAATCCTGACAAGATAGGCAAGCCAATTACAGCCTTCATTGGTGTTGATGTTGGTGGCGAGATTGGCCCTGTCGCTGGCTCGGAGCTGCTCAACCGAAAAGAGATCTCTGAACTTTACACCATAACAGGCGATTTTGATATAATAATGAAGGTTTCTTGCGGTAGCGTAAAGGAACTTGAGAAGACAATAGAGTTCACAAGGCAAATGGACTTCGCCCATAAAACCAAGACATACGTTGTCCTAAATAGACTAAAAGAGACTGATCTGTCTCTTGAGGGATAAAAATGGATATTGATGATACGGATATTATAATATTGAAGGAGCTCCAGGAAGATTTTACAACAAGCTATAGGGACATAGCAAAGAAGCTCAATCTCTCGGTAGGAACAGTCCATAACAGGGTAAAGAAACTAAAAGAGATAGGAGTAATAAAGAGCTTTTCGGCGATCCTGGATGCAGAAAAGCTAGGCTTTGAGCTTACGGCAATTTTGCTTATGCAGGTAGAGGGCGGCGATATAATTGAGGTCGAGAGATCAATAGCGAAGTCAAGGTCGGTTATGGCAGTATATGACACTACTGGGGAGTTTGACATCATAGCGATTGCCAAATTCAGATCCAGAGATGAGCTGAATAGCTTCATCAAAGAGACGCTAAAGATGGGATCAATCAAGAGAACCGTTACAAGCATCGCGCTAAACGTCGTAAAAGAAGAGAATAGGCTGAATCTCAGATAACATGATTGCCATTATTAAATGAGGGGTACTGCAAAGATCGTCTTAATTGCAGCGTTCCATTCATATCTTTCGGTGTTGGGTTGAGATCGATTAAATGGCGGTCTGAAGCCAATCAATCTATCAGAGATGCGGTCATTGAAGGTTGTCGCCATAATCTCCATGATCGCGTATCTTAGAGGCGCAGAGATGTGCGCCACCATAGATGGAAGTCGGAGATGTCAGCTTCATCGAAGCCTAGTTGCGTGAACTGCCCCACGCTTCGCATGTGACTTCAACAGAGTAGATTCGCCTTGACTATCAGATGAAGGCCATAGACGGTGCGGATTACTCGCCCAATCGTGAACAGTTCATCCAAGCAGATGCCTCAAGACTTCGTAAACTTTCATTGAGTAATCTTTCTTTATGAAGGCAACGTTTTCAATTTTATTCCTAAAAGTTAGGCGGATGACCCTCGGCATAGGGTAATCCACGTCCACACCTTCCCGGAATGCGTCACGCAGGCTCTCTAAGAACAGACTAATCAGATCGTCCATCAGTGTGCGGCTTCTCCTCTTCAGCTCAAAGGAAAAAGCTTCCCCTACGTTTGAGTTGACTTCGCGGATCAAATTTATCGCGGAGTTGAAGATAGAAGTTAACCTATTTTCAAGTTCCCATAGCTCAAGGGAGCTTTTATTGCCATTAGTGGGCACGGCAAAAGATATAATTTGAAAGGCGACCTCCTCTGATGTTGAGTATAAGATCTTCTCTACCTCGAGCCGCACAAGCGAATTGCGTCGCCGGTTGGACTGCTTCTTTGACAAGGGCCAACTCCACAGCTGATAATGCCTTTTCCTCTTGAAAAAGATTCCTGAATCGGAGCGGATGCATGCAGGCGGGTAGAAGGGAAAAGGTATAATTTGCTCGAGAGTGAACTGCATACAAGGTGAGTATAGTTCCTAGAAAGATCAAGCTGAAGAGTAAGAGGTCGGGCAGAATGATCTTCGACGCCCACAACGTCACAAGCAACCTCGGCATGAAGGAGATCATGGAGATCGTGTTTACAAATGCGGAGTCTTACAAGGAGATCGCAACGGTCTTGCTTGAGTGGATAAGGACCAAGAGCGACCAAGAGAACAGAGGCAAGTCGAGATGGGTAACCACAAGTGAGCTTTCAGGTTATATTGATGAAAGGCTAATGAGGCGTAGGAGGAGCGCAGCGTATTCAGTAATCAAAAATTACCTGATACCGTTAGGGATTTTGGAGTATAGGCAGTCTGAGTCGAAGTACATCTTGAGCAGGGATTTTGCCGGTGCGCTAAAGAGGCTTGCAGAGGCATATACCAAGTGGACGGCGTGAAAGAGTATATATTGATCAATTTTCGATTGAGTGTGGAGGTACCAGAGTGGAGGGCAAGAACCCAAAGTGGGCAGGCATAGGCTCGAAGTATGCACATTTGACTTCTGTTCACCCCTGTTTCGGCGTAAAGGCTCACTTCAAGGTAGCGAGGATTCACCTGCCAGTTGCTCCAAGATGCAACATCCAGTGCAACTACTGCACGCGTAAGATAGACAAGTGCGAGCATAGACCGGGAGTGGCGGCGTGCCTGATGGACGAAACCGGCGCAATCGAAAGGCTACGCAATGAGATAAAGAGCAACCCGAACCTTAAGGTTGTAGGCATCGCGGGACCAGGAGATGCGCTTGCGAACGAATCGACCTTTAAGACGCTTGAGTTGGTGAATAAGAATTGGCCAGACTTGGTGGCATGTCTTTCAACAAACGGTTTATTGGCGGAGGAGTCTGCAGATAGACTCAAACAGATCGGAGTGAAGACGGTTACCGTTACGATCAATGCGATTGATCCAGAGGTGGGTGCCAAGGTATACGAGTGGGTCAGCCACAAAGGAAGTGTTTACAGAGGAGTAGAGGGGGCGAGAATGCTAATTGAAAAACAGCTCAAAGGCGTGGAAGAGCTCGTCAAAAAGGGGATAGTTGTAAGGGTGAATACGGTGCTCATTCCAGAGGTTAACGCCGCTGAGGTGCCAAGAATAGCCGAGGAGGTGGCAAAGAGGGGTGCGAGCATCATGAACATAATCCCGTTAATCCCCATACATAAATTCGCAGGTAGCCGAGCGCCCACATGCGAAGAGCTTGAGAATGCGCGAAGGTCTGCCGAGTATTTCTTGCCACAATTCAGGCTATGCAAACAGTGCAGGGCTGATGCATGCGGTGTGCCGGGAATAGAGAGAGGACATGTAGATACCCAAGAGTACTTCCATGGATAAGGATTGCTAGCGCCTTACCAGCGACCTAAGATCGGCAGCGCGCATGTATTTCTCCCTACCCATATGCCTCACCTTTAGCGACGCATCTTTGTTCATTATGAGCGAGGTAGTTTGAGCGAGAGGTATCTCGACATCATGATCAGACTCCTGAAGCACCGCCGGTTGCAGTAAGTCGATCCTTTCGCCGTTACTTGGAATGACGACCCTG
>MAGU01000017.1:0-12526 GCA_001717025.1 Candidatus Methanomethylicus oleisabuli
GATATGCCGCCGCGGCGGAGGTGCCTTTCAACATCGGCCAGGTACTCATCGGCATAGCCATAGCACTCCCCGCTTACCGATCACTAAGGGCTATAAAGAGGAAATGACAAGAGTAAGGTTGCTTGGGTTGCTGGAGGGCATCGCCGTGTCTAGGAGGGCATTAGAGGGGATCGACTACGCACAATTCCTATTCGAGGAGGAACAGGTGCAGGTGATCTTCCTCAAGCCGTTCCAGGCGACGGCTGGCGGCAACCAGTTCGGCCCATACGAGGAGGGGCGTGAGGCGAAGCTCCCACTCTGGGTCGCAGAGGTCCTCGACGAGAATGGCGTCGCGAAGCTGAAGGACGAGGACGCTAAGATCATCAGGTCTGGGGAGCTGTACAAGCTGTCGTGGAAGGAGGAGCGCAACGAGACCCTCTCCCAGCTCCCTCCCCACTTCTACCCGAAGGTTCGGGCGCTACTCCGTAGCATTGATGATGGCATCAGGCAGACCCCGACATCCACCCTGCTGATCGAGCAGCGGCAGTCCCAGATGAAGGCGAAGGACATGATCAACTGCAGGCTGCAGAAGATACTGCGGCTGGCGATGGAGCGCAGCCCCACGAAGTCTCTCATAGACCTCCTCTCGCCGGAGGAGAGGGGGCTGTACACTGTCCTCAGGTCCGAGATTGAGGGCTGGAGGCAGCGGATCATCGTGGACGACCCCAAGACGAGAGTGAGATGAAACTCATGTCGGATGCCATAGCAGAGGTCGTAGATTACCGTGAGCGCTTCGTGAACTTCCTCAAGTCATTCCAGGACCGGTTGGGGGAGTTCAAGTACAGGAACGCGATAGCGACGATGGCGACAAGGGGGGAGGTCTCGCTGGTCATCGACTTCGACGACCTAATATCATACGAGCCGGACCTTGCGCATGACTTGAAGGAGAAGCCAGTCGAGATCATGCCGAAGCTCGACGGCGCAATCGGGGACGCCATGCGCGTCGAGAACATGCAGTATGCAGGCAAGGTCAAGAGGTTCAAGGCGAGATTCAGGAGGCTCGACGAGGTCACGCCGCTCAGGTCGCTCAAGTCGCGCCACATGGGCAAGCTCATAATGGTCGAGGGGATAATAACACGGGCATCTGCGGTCAAGCAGCTGCTCAAGAGCGCGGTCTTCCAGTGCCCCCGCTGCGGCGAGAAGATTGTTGTCGAGCAGTCGGGCAACATACTCATGCCGCCTCCGCAGTGCACTAACCAGGACTGCGCCAGGAAGGGCTTCTTCAGGCTGATAACAGAGGAGTCGTCGTTCATCGACTGGCAGCTCATCTCGCTGCAGGAGAAGCCGGAGGAGCTCCCGCCTGGGCAGCTCCCGAGGAGCGTCGAGGGGATGCTTCAGGGCGACATCGTGGACCTCTCGAGGCCTGGCGACAGGATCTCGATGGTTGGGGTGCTGCAGGCGAAGCAGGAGTTCACAAGCAAGGGGTTCCGCCTCGCGACGTTCTCGTCTGGCGTCGACGCGAACTACATCGAGGTATCTGAGAGGGGCGCAGATGAGCTTAACATAACGCCTGAGGACGAGAAGAAGATAAAGGCGCTCGCTAAGGACCCCCAGCTCTACACCAAGCTCATAGGCTCAATCGCCCCGTCCATATACGGCTATGACGAGATAAAGGAGGCGGTCGCCTACCAGCTCGTTGGGGGGGTCAGCAAGAACTTATCGGACATCAAGATCAGGGGCGACGTCAATATTTTGCTGGTGGGAGACCCTGGCTGCCTCGTCTACGACGAGCGGGTCGTGCTGGGGGACGGCAGGATCGCCAAGATCGGCCAGATGGGCGCGTCACACCTCCAGCCGCTCGGGGTGCAGGTCCAGACCGGGCAGGGCTGCAGGAGGGCTGTCGCCACGGCGTTCCACATATACAGGGACCAACCGGTCATGGAAGTCGTCACCGAGTCTGGAAAGAGCATCAAGGGGACATACAACCACCCGCTGCTGGCGGTCTTCAAGAGGGACGGATTCGAGAGGAGGGAGTGGCGGAGGCTGGACGAGCTCAAGGTGGGCGACAGGATCGCGGTGGTAACAGGCTTCCGATGCACGAGGAAGGCATACGTAGGCACGGGATTCGCGCCTATCGATAGGTCTAACATGGTGCCCAGGTTCCGCAGGAAGCTTCCGGAAAAGATGGACCCTCGGCTTGCCGCGTTCTGCGGCTACATGCTAGGTGATGGATGGGTCTGCGAGGACGGCTACCGGCTCGGCTTCGTGGTTGCAGATCCCGAGGTCGACATCCTGGAAGGGCTTCTTTCAATGGTAAGGGGGCTTTTCGGCTTCGACCCGTCGGTCACGAAAACAGTCAGGAAGGGAAGTAAAGTCAACCTACATTACGTTTACCTCAGCGATGTTGACATCGCAGCGAACCTCGCCTTCCTGAGGGGGAAGCGGGTGCCGGACCTGATATTCCAGTCAGGTAACGAGGTCGTCGCATCATTCCTGAAGTGGCTTTATACTGCAGACGGGTGCGTCTTCAACAACGGTCGCGGCAGGAGGGCGGTGGCGTTGAAGGCGAAGGACATCGAGCTGCTGAGGGATGTGCAGCTCCTCCTCCTCCGCTTCGGGATACATTCGCGCATCGTTGGGAATGCCCTGACGATAAGGCGCGGGCGCGACATAATAGAATTCAGCAGGAGGATCGGCTTCGCGTCCAAGGAAAAGGCGCGCAAGCTCGAAGGGCTCGCAAAGGATGCGCGGTCGTTCAAGCGCTTCCGGAGACAGAGGAGCGAGAGGATAGTCAAGATAATAACCGGCGGGCGGGCGGACGTCTTCGATATAGAGGTGCCGGACGGCCACAGGTTCATTGCGAATGGGATAGTCTCGCACAACACAGCCAAGTCGCAGCTCCTGCAGTATGTATCCAAGATCGCCCCGAGAGGCGTCTACACGTCGGGCAAGGGATCGACTGCGGCAGGCCTCACCGCGACCGTGGTCAGGGACAAGAACACCGGCGAGTTCTTCCTCGAGGCCGGTGCGCTCGTCATAGCCGACAAGGGAGTCGCATGCCTCCACCCGGAGAGCAACATAATCATAGACGGCAGATATGCCAGGATAGGCGATCTGGCTAAGGGGGCGGTGTTTCAGAAGGTACTGGCGAATAACGGTCTGAGCGAAGTTGCGGCATTAAATGCGCCAACGGTCTCCTTCGACCTCAATGGCAAGGGCATTTGCTGGAGGAACGCCACTAGAATTAGGCGAAGGCTGTATGCGGGGCAGTTAATAAAATTGCATTTGAAGTCTGGCGCCGTGGTGAGGGCAACGCCGGATCATCTGCTGCTGGAGGGCGCAACCCTTGGCTGGAGGGCGGCGGCTAGCATCAAAGCGGGAGATATGCTGATGGCGTCATCCTTGGCTATTAAAGAGCCATTAGAAGGTGCGCCGAAGAGATGCTCCGACGACCTGGAGAGTCCCATAACGGCGGATCGCCTTGGGAATGACAGCTTACGGAAAGGCACCTTGGACAGGGTCACAAGCATCGAGAGTGAGGAGTATAGCGGTTATGTCTACGATCTGATGATGCCCGAGGAGCCCCACAATTACTTCTCGGACGGCGTTTTCTCCCATAACTGCATCGATGAGATCGACAAGATGCGCCCAGAGGATCGTTCCGCAATACACGAGGCGATGGAGCAGCAGAGCTATCACCCATCGTTCGAGATCATGTTTGCAGACGGCATGAAGAGCAGGATAGGGGACTTCGTAGACCGGCTTATGTCAGAATACCCCGAGAGGAATGTGCAGGGGATAAACTGCGAGATCCTAGACGCGAGAGGCTTGCACATCGCGCTGAACACCACAGACTTCAGGGGCACCTATGCGGTCGATGTCGATAGGGTGAGCAGACACCCCGCGCCCGACCATTTCATAAAGATAACATATTCGAACGGCCGGTCGATAACAGTCACCCCTGAGCATCCGGTCTTTGTGTTTAGGGATGGAGGAATAACGACAGTAGATGCCGAATCGGTTCATGAAGGGGACTTTGCACCTGCGCCGCTTGCATCGAGTTATACAGGCAGCAGTTTGCTCCTTGCGCCAACAACTACCGGCAGAGAGAGTGTGCGACTGCCATCGAGCATGAATCTCGCGCCTGCATCGTTCCTTGGATTCTGCGCTTCAGAGGGCTACAGCTATTCGGGTAGCACGAAAGAGGTTGGGTTGAGCAACGCCTCCCCTACCATATTAAACGAGATGTATGCCAGCATAAACGCTTCATTTGGAATAGATCCCATCGACTACATTAAGCGAAACAGAACGCTCCGCGCCCCATCAACATCAATTTATTCATTCTTGAGGGATAATTCCCCTGACGTCGTGGTCAAATCGAATGAAAAGAGAATTCCGTCCAGCGTCTTCAGAGCAGAGTTGGAGAGTAGAATCGCATATATTCGAGCGTCATTCCTGGGAGACGGCGGCATAGAGTCAGAAGCAATCAGCTATAGAACCGTTTCGCAAGGACTTGCTGAAGATTATCAGGATTTGCTACAGACTGTAGGAATCGATTCGAGAATAGTTGTAGACGCACCCAATAACTCATTCAAAGTCTACATCGCTGGAGATAGCTTGAGAAAATTTGCTGAAATAATAGGGCCCGATTTTGTGAAGAGGATCGCATTTCTCTTAGAGCGTCGACTAAATGCTAATCGTTCGCATAAAGTCATTCCGACCCATGCGGGAAGAATCATCAGAAATATGCTTGGAAAGGTGGGGTTGCCATACGACGGTTATTTCCAAGAGCGTATAAAGAACGACCAGGGAATCGCGCAGGCAGCCATTGCCGACTATGTTCGTCGGATTAAGGACCGTGTCGATTTAATAGAGCGTTCTCTAAGCGAAAACGATCCAAAAAAAATTCGGAGTGTTATCGGCTACGCCCAGAGTGAAGCCGCTAACCTGCTCAAGACTAAACGAGGAAAAATTGCGTATGCTGAAAACAACGGATATTGTTCCGAAACGCGCTCACAAATGCTGACCGAAATGAAGGGGCAGATAAGAAAAACGCTCGACTCGGTTCAAGACGGCATATATTATTTAGAGAATTTATGCGCCTTCAATTGGCTTAGAGTAAGAAAGATAGAGAAGATAAGTAATGAGGGCGAGCATAAGGCATCATATGTTTACGACGTGACCGTGGAGCCGACGCATAACTTCGTCAGCAGCGGCCTGATACTGCACAACACCATCAGCATCGCCAAGGCAGGCATAGTCGTCCAGCTCAACGCCCGGAGCAGCATCCTTGCGGCGGCGAACCCAAGCTTCGGCAGGTACGTCCCCCAGAGGTCCATAGCCGAGAACATCAACGACCTGCCGGTTACGATCCTCTCGAGGTTCGACCTCATATTCACGCTCATGGACAGGCCGGACGAGACGAGGGACCGGAACATGACGGAGCATATCCTCAAGCTACACCAAGGGATAAGCACCACGAAGGCGTCACTCATCGAGCCGGAGCTCCTTAAGAAGTACATATACTACATCAGGAAGCGCGGCAACCCGACGCTCAGCGATGCCGCGACCAAGGCGATCGAGAAGTACTTCCTCGACACGAGGGCGCAGGGGCAGGGTGCAGACTCGCCTGTACCAATAACCATGAGGCAACTCGAGGCAGCGATCAGGCTCTCAGAGGCTAGGGCAAAGCTGGCCCTTAAGAAGGAGGTCACAGAGGAGGACGTCAATGCCGCCACCAAGCTGCTTAGGTCCTACCTCTCGCAGGTTGGAATCGACTCGCAGACGGGTAGGGCGGACATAGACATGGTGGTTGTAGGGCACTCAAAGTCCCAGGGCGACAAGATGCAACAGGTCTTCGAGGTATACATGAAGATGGAGCGCGAGAACGAGGGGAGGCCGGTCAAGAAGGAGCAGTTCCTGAAGAGGGCGGTGGCGGAGGGGATTAACGAGAAGTTCGTCGAGAAGCTCATCAACGACTGGATACAGCAGGGCGTCCTCTACGAGCCCAAGACCGGCGAGCTGAAGAAGGTCTGATTCTTCATTTAAGGGGCGCTGTGGTTGAGGGTGGATGAGCTCCCGATTGACGAGAGGGCGAAGGCGCTATATGCGGAGGAGGGCATCACCGAGCTGTACCCGCCTCAGGAGGAGGCGGTCAAGGCAGGAGTGCTCGATGGAAGGAGCCTCATCCTCGCCATACCAACGGCCTCAGGCAAGACCCTCGTTGCTGAGCTCTGCGCCATAAGGCACATAATGGGAGCGGGCGGCAAGGGTAAGGTCCTGTACCTCGTGCCGCTCAGGGCGCTGGCATCTGAAAAGCGCGATGAGTTCTCCCGGCTCGGAAGGCTGGGCATCAAGGCAGTTCTCAGCAGCGGCGACTATGACTCGAACGACCCGTCGCTTGGCAGGTACGACCTGATAATCGCCACTAACGAGAAGGCAGACTCGCTCTTCAGGCACAGGCCGCCATGGGTGGAGTCGCTCACGCTTGTAGTCGCAGACGAGGTGCACCTCCTTGGGGATGGCTCCCGGGGGCCGACGCTCGAGGCGCTCCTCACCCGGCTCAGGGTCATCAACCCACGCGCGCAGGTGCTGGCCCTGAGTGCGACAATAAGCAACGCGGACGAGATAGCGGCGTGGCTCAAGGCAGGGCTCGTCACGAGCAGCTGGCGCCCGGTCTCGCTGAAGGAGGGGGTCTTCTGCAAGGGTTCGATCATGTTCAAGGACGGCGAGGTGAGGCAGGTGCCGCCGAGGGCGGTCAGGGGCTCCGAGAAGGACCCCGTGGCAGACATCGCGGTAGACACTATAAAGGGAGGCGGTCAGATGCTCGTCTTCGCTGGCAGCCGGGTCTCCGCAACATCCATAACCAAGAGGCTTGAGGAGCCGGTCAGGCAACTCCTGAAGGCGGTCGAGGAGCGGAGGCTGATGGAGCTCTCCTCGAAACTGCTCGGGATGGGGGAGCGGACCCGCCTCTCGGAGAGGCTCGCCAAGTCGGTCTCGTACGGCGTCGCCTTCCACCACGCCGGGCTCACATACCAGCAGAGGAAGGCGGTCGAGGACGCCTTCCGTGCACAGCTCATCAAGGTAATTGCGTCGACCCCGACGCTCGCCGCCGGCGTTAACCTGCCGTCAAGGCGCGTCCTGATATATGATTACAAGCGCTACGAGGCGGGGCTCGGCAGGACGAATATCCCAATACTGGAGGAGAAGCAGATGGCGGGGCGGGCGGGGAGGCCGAGGTACGACACCGTCGGCGAGGCGATACTATTCGCGAGGACGGAGGAGGAGCGCGAGTTCCTGATGGAGCAGTATGTCCTGGCATCCCCGGAGAAGGTCTGGTCGAAGCTCGGCACGGCGTCCTCGCTCAGGTCGCAGATACTCGCCTCGATCGCCATAGGGCTGGCGCACTCGCTGGACGGCGTCTTCGAGTTCCTAGACGGCTCGTTCTGCGCCTACCAGTATGGAATGAACTCGTACCGCTCATCGGTGCTCGAAGCGGTCTCTTCGCTCAAGTCCACAGGTATGGTAAAGGGGGAGGGGAAGGCGCTGGTGCCGACGCCGCTCGGGATCAGGGTCTCGGAGCTCTACATTGACCCAGCGTCGGCGAGGGCAATCCTCGACGGGCTCAGGGTCAGGCGCTCGGGTATGCCGGCATTGAGCTACCTCACGCTCGTCTGCCACACCCCCGACATGCCGAAGCTCTACGTGAAGGGCAAGGAGGCGGAACAGGTGATGGCGTATCTGGAGGGCAACTCTGACCTGCTCCTCTACGACCTACCGGACGGGGGGACCTTCGACTACGAGATGGTCCTCGCTGAGGTAAAGACGGCGCTGATGCTCAAGGACTGGATAGAGGAGGCTACGGAGGACCAGATCGTCGAGAGGTTCGACATAGGCTCCGGCGACATCCATGCATATGTGGAGTCGGCCAAGTGGCTGGTGCACGCCGCGCATGAGCTCGCCAAGCTGATGGGGTACCACGAGGCGCTGGCGCCCCTGCGCAACCTGCTCATAAGGATAGAGAGCGGCGTTAAGGAGGAGCTTCTACCGCTGATAAGCCTGAGGGGGGTGGGTCGCGCGAGGGCTAGGGCGCTATACACGGCGGGATACAGGACGGTCGAGGACCTCCGCAGGGCTACTCCGTCTGACCTAGGCAAGCTCCCTCAGATAGGACCGGAGACGGTCAAGTCGATAAAGGAGCAGGTGGGCGGCACGGTCTCGAAGGAGGAGTGGGCGGCGCTCGGGAAGAGGAAGGGCTCCAAGCAGCTCCTCATCGAGTACTACGGGGACGGGGAGGATGGCGGCCAGGACTGATGCCGGCGCAGAGGGCTTGCACGCGAACAAGGTTATTTATGGGTGCCCCAAGATAAGACAAAGAAAGACGGGAAGGCAGTAAGTTAGGAAGTAAGGAAGTAAGGAGCAAAGGAGTAAGTAATGAGATGGCGGCTGAGCATGGTGATGCCAAGGCTGCGACCTTGCTTGGGGAGTCTGCCTTGTGGTCTAACGGTGCATTATGCCGCCGATGCATCGCAAGTAAGGCAAGCAATGCCATGTAGAGTGATGTTGTGGTTCATATGCGCCAGTTCAATGTTGCCACCGACGAAGAGATAAAATCAGGTATGACCTCAGACATATACTACCTCCGCACCAAGGATGTCCTTGAAGGCAAGGGAGCTGATAAGCCGGTTGTTGCAGAGGTCACGGCGGGCAAGCTGCCTGACGGCTGGGGGTGGGGAGTCTTCTGCGGGCTTGATGAGGTGGTCAGGCTCTATACGGGGCTGCCCGTCGACGTCTACTCGATACCGGAGGGGACGATCTTCCCGGCTAAGGACGCTGCAGGGGTCAGGCTTCCGCAGATGGCGGTCGTAGGCAACTACTGCTCGTTCGTCCAAGTCGAGACCGCAACCGTCGGGCTCCTCTGTCAGGCCACGGGAGTGGCCACCGCTGCGGCGCGGGTGAAGAAAGCTGCCGCCGGAAGGAGCGTGTTGGCATTCGGGATAAGGAGGATGCACCCGGCGCTCGCACCCATGATCGACCGCGCGGCATATATAGGCGGATTTGACGGCGTCTCCGGCGTGGCGGGGGCGAGGCTCCTAGGGGTCGAGCCGGTGGGCACCATGCCGCATCCCATGATACTGGTCATGGGAGACCAGAAGGAGGCGTGGAAGGCATTCGATGAGATAGCCCCCGAGGGAGTCCCGCGAATAGCGCTGGTGGACACGCTCTGCGACGAGAAGTTGGAGGCAGTCATGGCTGGTGAGGCGCTCGGCAATAGGCTCAGCGGCATAAGGCTCGACACTCCGGCGTCGAGAAGGGGCGACTTCCTTGAGATCATAAGGGAGGTGCGCTGGGAGCTGGACTCGCGAGGCTTCGACTGGGTCAAGATACACGTCTCGGGTGGGCTTGACGAGCACAGCGTCGCGAAGCTCGCCTCGGGGCCTGTCGATGGATTCGGCGTCGGCACGTCTGTGTCCAATGCCCCGACGGTCGACTTCTCGATGGACCTTGTCGAGGTTGGCGGCGAACCGCGGAGCAAGAGGGGCAAGTACAGTGGCAGGAAGCAGGCATGGCGCTGCCCTGTGTGCCACGGCTGGAGGGTGACGACCTTCTCTGCCGGCGCACCGATGTGCGGCTGCGGCACGAGGATGGAGCCCATGCTTAAGAAGGTAGTCGAGAACGGCAGGCCTATCGCGGATGAGGCTGCGTCCAAGATCCGGGAGAGGTTGCTCAAGGAGCTGGAGAGGCACACGCTGGAGTGACCGCCCGGCAAACGGCGAGAATGCTAAAGGTGAGCCAAATGACAGAGAATCGATTCGTCATCAAGACGGTTTCTGCAAGGGAGATACTTGACTCGAGGGGAAACCCCACTGTAGAGGTGGAGGTGCGGACCCCCGGCGGCTTCGGGAGGGCATCAGTCCCCTCGGGAGCATCGACCGGGACATACGAGGCGGTCGAGTTGAGGGACGGCGGTAAGAGGTTCGGCGGGAAGGGCGTACTCAAGGCATGTGCCAACGTCGACGGCGAGATCGCAAAGGCATTGGCAGGCATGGACGCGCGGATGCAGAAGGGGGTCGACTCCGCGATGATAAGGCTAGACGGGACGGAAAACAAGGGGAGGCTCGGAGCTAATGCGGTGCTCGGGACGTCGCTCGCGACCGCCAAGGCAGCGGCTGACGCGTCGTCTGTGCCGCTCTTCAGATACCTGAATCCGGCATCCTACCTCCTGCCCGTGCCTTTCATGAACATAATCAACGGCGGCAAGCACGCCGGTAACGAGCTCGCGATGCAGGAGTTCATGATAGTGCCTGTCGGAGCAGAGACGTTCAGGGAGGCGGTCAGGATGGGATCAGAGGTATACATGGCGCTGAAGGCCTTGCTTAAGGAGGACTATGGCCCCACGGCGACCAACGTCGGCGACGAAGGAGGGTTCGCCCCGCCGATAACGAGAGCTGGCGGCGCACTCAAGGCAATACTAGCGGCGGTCAAGAAGGCGGGGTACGGCGAGGGGGACGTGATGCTGGCGATAGACTGTGCTGCGTCCAGCTTCTACCGGGACGGCATGTACACGGTGGACGGGATGACCGTGACCGCTAGCGGTCTGCTCGAGTACTACGAGGGGCTCGCATCTGAGTATCCCATCGCCTCAATTGAGGACCCGTTCGAGGAGGACGACTACGCCTCATTCGCTGCCATCACGAGGAGCATAGGCAGCAGGGTGCAGGTCGTTGGAGACGACCTCTTCGTGACTAACATAGGAAGGTTTAGGAGGGGGGTCGAGGCCAGGGCGGCGAACTCGCTGCTGCTGAAGGTGAACCAGATCGGCACGCTCTCCGAGTCGATAGACGTGGCGAAGTATGCGGCAGATAGCGGCTATACAGTGATGGTCAGCCACAGGTCCGGCGAGACAGAGGACTGCTACATCGCGGACCTTGCCGTGGCTCTAGGGACAGGCCAGATAAAGACCGGCGCGCCTGCGCGCGGCGAGCGCATCGCAAAGTACAACCAGCTGATAAGGATAGAGCAGGAGCTGGGCAACTCGGCGAGGTATGCGGGCAAGGGGGCGTTCGGGGCGGGCGGAGGGCGCGGGCATCAGGCGTAACTCAGCATCGGCTTGGCTTGGCATTGCAGACCTGATAGAGATGAGAGATGGTGCGGCCGCCGGGATTTGAACCCGGGTCATGGGCTATCTTCGGGCCTCAGGTGTGGCGTGGCCCATGGAAGGCCGACGTCCTAGACCAGGCTAGACTATGGCCGCACTAACGGTATTTTGTGTAATGTAGCGCCTTTTAAAAATTTGCTGGTCGGCGGCCAGATACGCTTTTCTTGGTCCTCTTACAACGGCAAGAGCATGCGCGAGTATCTATTCGTCACGGCCTCGACGACATTCAGGTGCAAGAGGTGCGCCAAATGCTGCTCGCTAGACGTGATGCTCAGCGATGGCGAGATGGATGCGCTGGGGGAGGCGGCAGACCGCAAGTGGAGGACGACGGTGAAGAAGGTCAAGGGGAGCAGGCTTGCCTGCTGCCTGCTTGGGGGCAGGTCATGCACCATCTACGAGGCACGCCCCAAGCTGTGCAGGGTCTACCCGTTCATGGCGGCGCCTGTGTCGGAGTTTGTGGAGCTGGGGGTGCCGATAAGTGTTGATGCCAAGAGGGCATCTGCCGGCGGGGGGGAGGAGTATGTAGTCATGTACGACGAGCTCTGCCCAGGTGTGGGAGAGGACGGGGACGGGGGCGAGGACATGATGGCGGAGGTCATCTTCCTGACCCGAGCCCACCTTCAGGAGATGCGACTACGGCGGTGATGGACCCGCACTGGGGTGCATGCAGATTCTCCGGCTCATGCGCCTGCTGGGCGCTGGGTTGACCCGGCGCACGCTTCCCAATAGGCTATTATCGGCGGCAGCGCAGAGGTGTAACGTGGGAGAGCAATGGACCATCATGCAGAAGAGTTAATTGCGGTTACCGGAGCGCTCTTGGCTTGCATACTAGAGTTCACCAGAGTGAGCCTGCTGAGCGCTCGGCTGAGGCCCTTCGCAGACTACCTTTTAAGCTTCTTCCCGCAGGCGTTCCCACCGGGCTGGATGGACCCTGCCGCCATATACGGCTTCATAATCGACTTGACCCTGTTCCTCATCGTCTTCACCGTCTACTTTGCCATAATATTCGTCGCGACGGTAGCAATACGCAAGGTTGCGGATCGGCGCTGAGGCGGATGTGCCTGGTTAGATTTTACTTGAAGGAGGCATCCATGCCCATGCATGGCTTGGCTTGAATTAGAGCTCGCTCACGCCCTCGACTGCAATCATTGGGGCGTGAGAAGGGGTGGCGGCTGAGGGCATCGTCAGCCGTCTTATTGACCGCGCCTAGTTGATCGGTTCCCTGTGCGGCCCGTAGCCCTCGCTGTGCCCGGATGACCAGCGCCTACCACCGCCACGGCTGCGCGAGCCGTTGTAGCCATTGCGGTCGGCGCCTCCGGTGCCATTGGAGGACCTGCGCCGTTCGCCGCCGTACCGGTCTCGCCTGCCGCCCTCTCGGCGGTTCCCGCC
>MAGU01000017.1:12536-29613 GCA_001717025.1 Candidatus Methanomethylicus oleisabuli
CCCGCCATATCCGTGCTCCCTGCCTCGGCCCCAGCGCCGACCTCCATCGCCAGCGCCGCCCTCGCGGCGGTAAGAGTCCCTAACGAAGGGCAGCTGCTCCACGCTGTTCGGGTCGTACTCTATCTCCTCTACTCCGAAGTTGTAGATGTTCACGATCCTTCGGAACGGGATCATGTCCTCCTCGCTCAGCATGGCGATGGCCTTGCCTGACTCGCCGGCCCTCGCGGTCCGGCCTATCCTGTTGACGTAGTCGTCACAGTTCTTGGGTATCCCGTAGTTGAATACGTGGGTAACCTTCTTGAAGTCCAGCCCCCTAGCTGCGACGTCGGTCGCAACGAGGACGTCGATCTCGCCGTTGTGGAAGTCTTCCATGACATGCTCCCTGCGATTCTGCGACATGTCGCCATGTAGCGCCTCCGCGTTTATGCCGTTCTTCTTCAAGTTCTTCGAAACTAGGTCAACCTCCCGCTTTGTGTTGCAGAAGACTATGGCGAGACCGGGCCGCTCATTTCTCATCAGGTGGACCAGCAGCGAGAACTTCATGCTGCGGTCAACCATGCAGCAGTACTGCTTGAGCATATCCTCGCTGACCTTGGTATCGGTCTTCACCTTCCTCGCACCCCTCGTGAAGCTGTCCCGTATGTCCACTAGGTCGTCCGGCATTGTGGCGCTGAACATCAGCGTCTGCCTCTCGCGCGGGATCTCGCCCTCTATGCGCCTTATGTCGTCAATGAATCCCATGTCTATCATCTTGTCGGCCTCGTCGAGTATGAAGGTCTGTATCCGGCCGGTGCGCAGCGTGCCCCTCTCCAGGTGGTCCATGACCCTGCCCGGCGTGCCGACCACGATCTCGGCGCTCCTCAGCCCATCGATCTGCGGCGCGATAGATGCGCCGCCGTAGACGCACTGTATCCTGATGCGCTTGACCCTGGAGAACTTCTCTAGCTCGGCGGCTATCTGCTGCGCGAGCTCCCTCGTCGGCGCCAGTATGAGCGCCTGCAGCCCGCCACCCCTGACGACCTTCTCGACAAGGGGGATGCCGAACGCTGCGGTCTTTCCCGAGCCGGTCTCTGACTGCCCGACGACGTCGTAGCCGTCCTTTATGAGCGGTATCGCCTCTCGCTGTATCTTCGTCGGCTCCTCGTAGCCGATCTCATTAATGGACTTTAGTATCTCTTGATCAATATCCAAATCCTCGAATCTCGTAAGTCATCAACTCATTTTGCCTGTTTTTAGTAAAGCTACAAAAGCAATAGAATTAGCAAGCATTGCAGGCTAACGCTATTTTTCAAGGCCTTCGTACTTTAAACCGTTTTGAAGGGTTCTTATCAAGGCTTATAAGCTTTTCCATCGCTGGCGGCTAGGGATGAGGCTGCGCTGAAGAATGCAGGCAGCGGCCCCCACGCCTATGCTAACACTCGCCCTCGCGAGCCCTACTGCAGCACCCCGCCCCTCATGACTACGGTCTCCTTGCCGGTGGCGGTGGTGACGGCGACAGTGGGCTTCGACACCAGGAAGTCCATGTGCGTGGCGGATGCGTTCCTGCCGCCGGGGAAGTCGGTGTTGTGCCCGAAGGCGAAGTGTATGGTGTTGCCGACCTTCTCGGCCTCTAGGAAGCCCGCGGTGAGCCTTGCCTTCTTGTTCAGTCCGAACGCGAACTCGCCGACGTATCTTGCGGCATCGTCAACTCCGAGGGCGCCCTCCACGCGCCGCAGCAGCGCGCCGTCAGCACATTCGAAACGCTCGGCGCGACCTCCCCTTGCTGTTATGGTCACTGGCGAGGATATTCTGCCTATGCCGCCTATGGACAGGTCGCAGACGATTATGCCATCGAGCGAGTCCTCAATCGGGGCGCAGATCGCCTCCCCCGTAGGGAGGTTGCCCCACTTGTAGGTCTTCCAGTCGAATCTAGTGTCGGTGAAGAAGTCCCTGCCGAGCGCCCGGAAGGAGGCGTCGGTGCCGTTGGGGCTGGTAACCCTTACAGTGTCCACGCCTGACAGCAGCGACATCAGCCGCTGCGCGTCCGAGTAGAGCTCCCTGTGCTCTGCAGCAGAGAGGGCTAGGGCGCCCTCGGTGAGCATGTCCATCGTTATGCCAGGGCAGTGGCCCAGGCGGTACTTCCTGTGCTTGCTGATGAGGTCTATTATTCCGATCCGGAAGGGCGTCTCCCTCTCACTCTCGCGGAATATCGTTATGTATATGTCTGCAGAACCGCTCGCGACAGCCTCGCGCACCTGCGTGGGGATGGAGGCCCTGGGCTCGCTACCGGTCTCGAGCACGAATAGGCGCGACCAGAGACCGATGGCTAGAGCGCCCTCTGCGAACGCCCTGCCTATCTCGATGCTGACGTCGTCGCATACAACGGCGATCCTCTCGCCGGGCGTGGCGTCCAAGACGTACAGGAGCGCATTCCGCGCTGATTCCTTTGGATCCATGAAGCATGACACCTAGGTGATGATATTTGGTTGAGATGCGATAAAAGGGTTGGGTCGGTCGGTGGCGGATGGATGAACGGCCCGTCTAGGTCTTCCTGCCACCACGACATGACACGGCGCCACGCCGCAGCCGGACGTTGCGCACCAAAGCGGAGCAAAGCGAAGCGGAGCGGAGCGCACCAAGCGTCCCCATCCCAGCGCCCGCCCACCAGTACTTGCTACCCCTTGCGTCATCATTCCAGCGCTGGAGCCCTTGGATGAGGGCTATGTGGGCAGCCCCAGCGCCGACCGCTTCCCTGATATGTGGGAGGCTATCGCCTCTGCGGCCTTCGCCATGTCGTTCTCCAAGAGGAGCTTGCCACCGGTGATCCCTTCAAGGTCCTCGGAGAGGAGCTTCATCAGCCTGGCCCCGCCCACGAGCGGCGGAGTCGGAGAGACGTGCGTCAGGACGCCGAAAGCCAGCGCGAAGACCGCGTCGAGGGTTGCCTTCTGCTCCATGTACTGCGGCGCGGTCACGGCAACGGGCAGCGCAGGCACGTCGACGCCTAGGGCATTTGCCACCGTGGAGACGAGTATTGACAGCCTCCCGGTGTCGGTGCAGGTGCCAAACGAGAGCACGGGAGGCACCTTCAGGGCGCCGCATATTGCCCTGAGCCCTGGCCCGGCCATCTCGCTCGCCTCGAGGCTGCAGAGACCTCCGACCTGCAGGGCGGCGTTGCCGCACCCCATCGAGAGGACGAGTATGTCCCTCTTGATAAGCTCCTTAGCCATTGAGATCGTAGCTGAGTCCTGGGGGCCGTTGCCGAGGGTCGTGCACGAGACGAGCCCAACGACCCCCTTGATGGTGCCTGCCTTTATGGCGTCCAGTAGCGGCGTGAGGCTGCCCCCGAGCGCCTCCAAGATAGACTCGACCGAGAAGCCGACGACCGCGGACTGCACCCGCCGAGGGATGTGTGAGGGCGACCCTGCCCGCTTCCTGAAGTTTGATACCGCCATCATTGTGAGCTCCGCTGCCTGCGCCTCGACTTGCTCAGGCAGGTAGTCCACGTGTGTGCCGATGCCGGGGACGTTGACGAGCGGCGATACCGAGACGAATGTCGTCGGGTACCTCTTTGCGTACTCCTCGAGGGAGGGGGGTGAGCAGTTCATGTCCATGGCGAAGAGGTCGACGGCGCCTGTTGCTATGAGCGGCTCGATCGTGATCCAGTTGCCGGTCATCCCTACGTAGACGGCGTCGGACTCGGTCCTCTGAAGGATCTCCTGCCCACTCTCTATGGACCCTATGACGCGGACGCCTTTCGCGCCGGCGTTGCGGGCCTCCTGCTGCACGCCCTCCTGCCTGCAATGCCTTATCAGCGCCATCCCGACGAATGGCTCGTGCCCGTTTACTACGATATTGACGTAAGACGGGTCGAGTATCCCAAGGTCGAAGTTGATGGTGTGGGGGCGCGGCGTGCCGAAGAGGATGTCCTGACCGTACTCCAGGGGGATCAGTGACCCGTATATGCACGAGATGCTGAGCCTGAGCGCGGTCTTGGACAGGGAGACGTAGTCGCCGTCGACACTTGTAAGGCAGTGCGAGACGGCGTCCACCTGCTCGTTCGCAGGCCCACCTGGCAGCACGCCAAGCCTTGCCCACACTTCTACCCGACCGGGCGTGGCGAAGTGAGGCATCAGCCCGAGGGGGGTGCGGGGGTCTCCGTTTATGGCAGCGAGCATGTATTGCCCGAGGGCCGACGCTGCCGCCCTCGCCGGCAGCGAGGCGTCAATGCCTGCCTTCGCAGCCAGCGCCTTGAGCTTCTGGACGTCCCTGATCTCGAACGGAGTCTTGCCCTCGGCGGTCGCTATGAGTGTCTTAGCAACCTCCCGGGCGTGGTATGTGTAAGTCGAGAGCCCCATCGCGTTCCTCAGGAGCATGTAGCGGATGGACATGGCGTCGCCGTCTATGCCGCAGACGCCGCGCTCGAGCTTGCCAGGGATTATCCTGCATGGGCCGTTGCTGCAGAACTGGCAGCTGAGCCCCTTGGCGCAGAAGGTCTTGCACCTCACCTGCTCCTGAGCATCCCACCGGTCCCAGACGTTAGTGATCCCTTCCGACTTTAACCTCTCGTACATCTCTTTGACGGAGTCGTGCGCGCTAACCCTATCTGACAAAAACGCGTCCCCATAGTTACCTCCTCCATGGGGGTTATAAACGATTATGATGTGGGAGTGAAGGCTGAGGAGGTGCCCGGCGAAGGCCGGCTCGGCACCGACCGCTGCAGATTATACGTCACCACGATTGCTGGCGGCGGGGGCGCATGAGCCTGTTCAAGAGGGGCCGCTGCGCGTGGGGTGCTGCTGGAGGGGCAACGTGACGATCATGGTCGTGCCCTTGCCCATTTCGCTCTTAATGCTGATAGTCCCTCCGTGCAATTCCACGAACCTCTTGATGACGGGAAGGCCCAAGCCCATCCCCTTTGGCTTCTTGGTGAAGAATGGCTTGAAGATGTTCTGCTGGTCCTCCTCGCTGATGCCGACGCCGCTGTCCTCGACCTCTATGCGGAGCATGTCTCCGGAGCGGCGGGCGCTGACCCCGAGCTGGCCGCCGCGGGGCATCGCCTGTACGGCGTTGGTTATGAGGTTCGTCAGGACCCGCCTCATCGCAAAGCCGTCCATCTCGGCGCTGAGCGGCTCAAGGTCGGTTCTGACCGCTATATTTGGGGGGATGTTGATTGAGGAGAGCGCATCCTTGACGAGCATGGGGACGTCCATGATGGAGGGGCTAAGCGCTATGGGGCGGGCATAATCGTTCAGGTTTGAGACTATGTTCTCCATATACAGGGCGTTCCGCTCGAGTGTTTCGAGCGAGTGTACGACATCATCATGCAGATCGGCCCGCTTGACATCATTTAGCCTATCTTTAAGGAGGTAGATTGTGTTGATCATAGACTGCAGGGGGTTGCGGAGGTCGTGGCCAACCATCGTAGCAGTCTCGCCTATTGCCGCCAGCCGCTCCTTCTCGCGCAGCTGCGCCGTCCTCTCCTGTACTGCCATCTCGAGGTGCTCGGTGTACTTCTTGAGTTCGTCCTTCGATTGCTCAAGAGCGCTTGCCATCTCATCGATGTTGCTTGCGAGCTTCGATAGCTCGTCGTCCCCGGAGAGGCGTATTGTAGTGTCCATCTTTCCCTCAAGTGCCACCTTCTCGACCATGCTGTCGAGCCGGCCTATGCGGACCACGATGAGGCGGTCAGCGAGTATGAACATAAGGACGACGAAGACCGCAGTTATGAGAATGTTAGATCGCGTGAAGAAGGCGTTGACCTCAAGACCTTTGGCTAAGAGATCTCTCGGGCTCGTTATGGCCAGGACCATGCTGTCGTTGCCGTTCGCGCTGGGAAACAGCGTAGCCGCGACGATCGCGCTCTCGTTCATGGGCATGATGCCACGGCCGTTTTCGTCTATCTCCATGGCGCCAAGGTCGAAGGGCGCGCCGGCGCTCGAGTTGTAGGCGCCCACGGGGAGCTGGAGCTGGTCAGAGATCGCACCGAGCAGAGACTCATCGACATAACGACCGAATACGAAGACGCCCCTCGAAGGTCCTTCGGCTGAGCTGGTCAGGATGGGATGGCTTGCGAATATCGCATACGATCCGTTTATGCTGGCAACCCCAGAGGCCGGCGCGTCCACATCGAGGCAGGAGGCGGGGAAGCCGCCTAGGCCTGGCAACAGATCGCCCGGTAGCGGCACGAACGAGCCCGCCTCAAGGTCGTATGCCGCCCCATAGAGCATGTTGAGTGACCGGTCGTAGATCAGTAAGAAATTTACGTCCAGGTTCGAGAAGACGTTCCCCAACACGTTCTCCGCTATGAATGCGGGGTTTAGGTCCTCGGCATAGGCGTAGGTAGCATCCCAGACACCCCAGTCGGTTGCCAAAGATTGCAGTGTAGCCACGCGCGTGTTGAAGACATAGGAGGCGGACGCGATGTGCCCCAGCATGTCGTCATGCTCCATCTCGGAGAAGCTACCCACGACATATGCGTTGTAGACAGACTGGTTGAGCGAGGCGAATATGATGACTACGACAATGATCGCTATGGAGACCTTATACAAGAGCCGCATTACCAGGATCCTCGTAGCGTCGTTTTAATACCAAAGTTTTATTTGAATAATAAGGCTTAGCGTATATAAGTATGAGATGCATTGCTCAGTACCGAGGCTTAGTGGCACAGCCGGCGCGAGGGCGGCAGGCGGGCAGGCACAGGCAGGAGGGCCAACGGCGCCGGCGTTAATTGATTGAAAGGTTTGGCTATAGGATAGGTCATCTTAAAATATAGAGCGCATGAAAATGAAGGCTTGATGAGCAAAGAAGTGAGTTTAGCAGGAGAGACATGGCTTGGCAAACCCATCCGTCCGGATTGAGAATGTTGTCGCATCGGTTACTATGAACCAGCAGTTCGACCTGAATGCCATCTCCCAAAACGTCCCCGGCGTCGAATATATCCCGGAGAAGTTCCCCGGTCTCGTCTATAGGATCCCGAAGCCTAGGACTGCGACGCTGATATTCTCGACCGGCAAGATGGTATGCACCGGGGCGAAGTCCTCGAAGGAGGTTAACAGCGCGGTCAAAAAGATATTGAGCAACCTCAAGGACAGGAAGATAGTGATCGTAGGGACCCCTGAGATCAAGGTCCAGAACATCGTGGCATCGGCTAACCTATACGCAGAGGTCAATCTCGAAAAGGCAGCTTTCCTTCTGGAGGACGTCATGTACGAGCCGGAGCAGTTCCCGGGGCTGATCTACAGGATGACCGACCCAAAGGTCGTCTTCCTGATATTCTCGTCAGGGAAGATGGTATGCACCGGGGCGAAGCATGAGGACGAGACCAAGGTGGCGACCGACAAGATACACCAGAAGCTGAAGAGCCTGGGCCTGCTCCACGAATGATGCGGCTTAGACGCAAGGCGTAGAGGGGCTTGAATGTAGGAAGGGGGAAGGGCAGAAGAAGGGAAGGAAATGGAAGGTAAAACGGCGCAAAATGCCAAGGTGCCAAAAAAATGACGCATGGCAACAGCGGCAGCCCCATGCTATCTCATCACAGGAGGGGGGGTGTTGCCTGCGCTGCCATCTTCATCATGCTCTTAATGCTGCCTTCCGCAGGCATCCCCTCCGCCATGCAGGCCAGCGCCGCATTGCAGCAGGCAACCCTCAACGCGCTCAGCGCCCTTACCCCGCCGCCTCGTGAATATCCCGAGCTCGCAGATCATGTTGTGGAGATGTTTAACACCACGGTAACGGTCATCGACGAGAATACCGTCCGCGTCTCCATCGACTATCGCTTCGAGTGGCTCAACAGCAGCCGCCCCTGCGACGAGCTTTACGTCTACGTCGACGGCGCCTACGGCATCACCATGGAGGACGGCAAGGGACCCCTGGAGTACGGAACGAACTTTGGCGTAAACAACGGCTGGGTTCTTGTGCACCTTAGAGAGGAGGTATTCGCGGGGCAGAGCTACTGCTTCAGGGTCAGCTACTATGCGGACGATCGTATCACATCCAGTTTGGTGGGCCAGCAGAAGCAGTATAATCTTCGCATGTGGGCAGTCGTGGAGTCCGTGAAGAAGGAGGACGTGGCCATCAGGGTCAATATCCCGGCCTGGCTCTCCGTCACTTCATACGATCATTCGCTTCTTAAGGCAGAGGCGGCGCAGGACGGCGGAACAGTGCTCACAGCCCGCGTGCAGAACGTCAGCTATAACGTGAACTACTACCTTGACGTTGGCCTTGCAGCCAAGCTGGATACGAGCGGCTGGAAGTACGTTCCAAGTGTCGTGGTCTCCAACTGGACCAGTGGCATCATGGCAGGGGTGCCCACGGACCTCGTCCTCGCGGTGAGCAACCTTGGCAACGGGACGGCATACCAGACCAACGTCACCGTGAGCGCCCCGCCGGTTCTTAACCTACGCGGCAACAGCACCGCAATTATCGGCAGCCTGCGACCGTTTGAGACGCGGTACCTGCACTTCACCGTGAATGCCTCGTCTGCCGGTGCGTCGTGCATCAATGCGACGGCGACCTACAACTGCTGCAACGGCACCGTGAGGGTGCTAACGTCAAACTACACGGTCAATGTGGCCGAGCGCACCTACGATAGCATCATAGCGTGCAACGCACTGCCGGAGTATGCCGAGATATCAAAGGAGGTTTCCTTGGACTACGTGATGTTGCCAATCCGCAATACCAGCATCTCGGTCTCGCTGGTCAGGCCGGACGGGAGCATCTTCCTGAAGGCGAACAGCAGCATCGGGCACGGATCCTTCAAGGTGAGGTTCGCCCCGGACGCCGCGGGCAACTGGACTGTGAGCCTGGAAGTGCCAGAGACCGGCGCCTACAAGGCGGCGGTGATGAACACGACCCTCCCGGTGCACCCAACGGACCTCTACTCCAGCCGGATACTATCGTCTGAGAACAAGAGGCTCGTCGCCTCCTATGACGTGAAGGAGGTCTTCACCTTCATAAACAACGGGACGGAAACGGAATGGTCGCCCATCTTCAATGTCTCCCTTTACGTGACGCTGCCAACGCAGGACGTCACCCTACTTTACATCGATCCCCTGCCAATAGCCCTCTCCTACGACTACAGCAGCCTCAGGGCAAGGTTCAGCCCGCCTGAGCTGGGCCCGGGCGAGAACTTCACCATAGTAGCGTGCTTCAACGTGAAGCTTCTGGCCCTCCCGCCGGTGACCGACGACTTCAACGGGACGCTCGGCGACATACCGGCCGACTTCCTCAAGTACACGGGCTATGCGAAGTACTGGGAGATGAACGATACATCGATCCAGGGCCTCTCCAGCTCGCTCACCGCAAATCAGACGACGGTCCTGGGCAAGGTGAAAGCGATATACTCCTGGGTCGCGGACAACATAGAATACGACTATGACAAGCTTCATGCCTTGGAGAGGCACGAGCCAGCAAAGCTCAACACCGCGCCTGAGACGCTGGCCCTCCGGAGGGGCGTCTGCGCCGACATCTCCAACCTTTTCATAGCACTCTGCCGCGCCTCTGGGATACCCGCCGTAGGGATAGGCGGCAACTGCTACGATGGGGAAAATGGGAGCGAAAGCAAAATGGGGCACGGTTGGTCTGCCGCGTACATACCTGGCTACGGCTGGATCGAGGTCGATGCGACGTGGAAGCTGTTCGGCAGGCTTGATGATGTGCACGTGTCCAGAAGCTCAGGCAGGGAGACCACCGAAGCCGGCGGCTACTACTGGTGGAACGTCAACAATGCGACCGTATACGAAGACCGCCTGTATATGACGCGCCTGCCGGCGCCCAGCCAGCCCTACACAACCGTCCCTTCAAACGGGACCATAATCACGGACGACGATGATTACCGCAGCGTCAACGAGCTGGATGAGGGGGCATGGATAGTCGTTGCAATGATGGTGGCGATGGGTGCTGCAATCATCGCGGCCCCATTCATAATATCAAAGAGGAGGAAGAGTGGAGGAAAGGGAAAAGTATGTCCATAGTAAAGGCAAAAGCTTACATTTGAGGGCGTTTATGATGCCCCAGCTTTCGGATCGTTACCCACCCCATGCTTTGGATTGGTAAATAGTAGATGGTGCCCCCGCATAGGCTGATTGCGACAGTGGTCCTGAGAAGCGGCGCCATCACTTGTGAGGAGAACATCGGCGCCAAGAAGAGGCGGCACGAGAAGCAGATCAGGATGGCACGGCACGGCACGGCACGGCATGGTATGATATAGCAACCGCCGGCTTCTAACATGGGGTCCGCCAGCCGAGGTCTGCATCGTTCATGAGCAAGAGATGATGATGCCAGAGTCAAGAGGATATATTAACATCGGTAGCGCTAACATAGAAGTTAACTAATGGGGGAGCCACGCCGAGATGTTAGCCGTTGAAGTTAAGGATCTGGTTAAAGATTACGGAAGCTTCAGGGTACTTAAAGGGATATCATTCAATGTGGATGAGGGAGGGATATTCGGGCTGATAGGGCCGAACGCTGCCGGCAAGACCACTGCCTTGAGGATAATATCAACACTCCTGCAGATAACCTCCGGCACTGTAAAGGTGTTTGGTCACGACGTGATAAAAGAGGCGGACCTGGTTAGACAGCACATAAGTTACTTGCCTGAAGATGCAGGCGCCTACAAAAACCTCACGGGAAAGCGCTATCTGGAGTTCATCGCGGCGTTCTTCAAAGACGGCGACAAGGCCGAGAGGATGGTCGAGAGAGGGATGAAGATTGCGGACCTTGGGGAAAGGATCAACGACAAGGTGGATACGTACAGCAAGGGGATGATGAGGCGCCTCTTGGTTGGGAGGGCACTGATGGTGCAGCCAAGGCTGGCTGTGCTAGATGAGCCCACCTCCGGTTTAGACGTGGTTAATGCCCAAGAGGTGAGGAAGATAATACAGGAGGCGGTCAAGGAGGGGACCACGATTCTGCTCTCCTCGCATAACATGTTTGAGGTAGACTTCCTTTGCAGGCGCATTGCCCTGATGAATGAGGGTGAGATAGTCGAGGAGGGGAGCCCCAGGGAGCTGAAGGAGAAGTACAGTGCCGCCAACCTTGAAGAGGTCTTCGCGGAGGTCGTCAGATGAGCGACCTCAGCAACATGGTAAAGAAGGAACTTCGGGAGCTGCTAACGCGCCAGACCATAATCCCTATGCTGGTCATGGCACTCATATTTGCTGGCATGGGAGGCGTGACTGGGGGGATCACCGAGGAGGCGATGAAGAATCCCATCATAGGGATCATAAATGAGGATGACGGCCCGCTATCCGGAATAGCATCGGCGGTCCTCAACGGATGGGCTGAGGTCGTCTACAACTCTACCAGTGGGGCCGACGTGCAGGCGGCTCTGGAGCAGGTGAATGAGAGAGACGGCGTGGCAGTGCTTGTGATACCAGAAGGATTCAGCGATAGCATATACGGGAACAGCACTGGGAAGATCCAGGTATATTGGATAATGAGGGGCTCAGGCATAATGGACTCCGTATCCACAGGCGTTGTCGACTCTCTTATTCAAGTCATCAACCACGAGATATCCAAAGAGCTGATTGAGAAGGACGTCTCCATTAACCCCGAGGTAGCCCTTAATCCGACAGCGAAAAACGAAACGACCATCTTCAAAGGCAAGGAGATGCAGGGGCTTTCACCCGTAGTGATAACCGGCATGCTCTCCTCGCAGTCGGCTACCGTCCCTGTAATCATGATGATGATAATAATAACCGCGGGCAGCATCGTCATATCGTCTATGGGAATGGAGAAGGAGAACAAGACGCTGGAGACCCTGCTGACGCTCCCCGTAAAGAGGAGCGCCATAATCTCTGGTAAAATCATCGCCAGCGCCGTCGTAGGGCTACTGATGGCGGTCATATACATGTTCGGGTTTGGGTACTACATGCAGTCCCTCACGTCCGGCTTGGAGGTAAACTTGGCGGACTTTGGGCTGGCGCTCGGGATCCAAGACTATGCATTGGTTGGGCTGTCGGTGTTCGTAACTCTGCTGGCCGGGCTCTCCCTGTGCATGGTTTTGGGTGCCTTCGCGAAGGACTACAAAAGCGCGCAGACGCTCATACTTCCCATAACGGCGCTGGCCATGATCCCCATGCTCATCACGATGTTCAAGGACTTTAATACGCTTCCGATGGCGCTGCAGTGCCTCTTGTTTGCCATACCATTCTCCCACCCGATGATGGCCATGAGAGCGCTCTTGTTCGACGACTACCTGCTTGTGATCGGCGGCATCATATACGTCGCATTGTTTGCGGCGGCGACCGTAGCAGTAGTGGTTCACATCTTCAAGACCGACAGACTGCTGGTCGGGAGGACCCGCAAGAAAAGAAAGTAGAGGAGCGCCGTCCTAGCAGGCTCAAGGTCGAGCAGGCGCTACGGCGGTGGCGCCCCTCCACATTACATCCCCCGCCTCCGCTTCGAGCCACCGATTTGAGGAGGCGTCTTCACGTTTTCGTTTTTTTATTTATTTATTCGATTTTTATGTATTTTATTCGATTCAGAAGCCGCTTGGATCATTACCCTTGCTATTGTTGCCGTTTACGTTCCCCCTAGCAAGGGATGCGGCCATCCCAACGAGGCAGAGCAGCGCGAAGAAGAGAAATATCGTGGCGAGGCTGCCCATGAACGACGGGTAGAGGGGGGGGCTTATCTGGACAGGACCGACGTAGACCGATAGGACCATCATTGCGAACCCCATGCTCAGCGTCTGCCCGACCTGGCGCATCGTTGCCAAGGTCCCGGACGCCACGCCGAGATGCCTCTTCCCCACCGAGCTCATTATCGCGTTCGTGTTGGGGGTTATGAACAGCGCAAACCCTATGCCGAGCACTGCCAGGTTCGCCACAATCAGCGCGGATGGCGTATCGGTCGAGATCGTGGCAAGGGCGAAGAGACCGGCCGAGATGATGGCCATTCCTGCCGACGAGAGGATCCTCGGCTCTACCCTGTCCGAGAGCCTGCCGGCGAGGGGCGAGAGGACGACCTGCACGATCGGCTGGGCTAGAAGGATCACCCCGGCACCCTGCGGGTCGAGCCCCCTCACGTATTGGAGGTAAAGGCTCATCAGGAAGGTTATCGCGGACGTCGAGGCATAATTGATCAGCGCCGCAAGATTCGAGAGTGTGAAGACCCGGTTGCCCCTGAAGAGCCTCATCTCAAGGACCGGGCTCGGCACGGAGGACTCGTACCTGATGAAGCCGATCAGCCCCAGGAGCCCGGCTGCGAGCAATGCGGCGCCGGCAGATGACGGGAGGAAGGAGAAGCCGCAGATCGTCGCGACGAGCACAAAGCCGTATATCGCCGACCCCACAAGATCGAACTTCTCGCCCTTCGCATCGCACCACTCCCCCCTCAGCGACGTGAGCGCCAGCAGGATCACCAGCGCCCCTAGGGGGACGTTCACGAGGAATATTGCGCGCCACCCAAGGTACTGCGTCATCAGACCGCCGAGGAAAGGTCCTGCAGACAGCCCCACATAGACTGCGGCCGAGTTTATCCCGAGCGCCTTACCACGCTCGCCCGGAGGGAAGACGCTGGTTATCAGCGCGATAGAGGTGGAGGCGACCATCGATCCGCCGACCCCCTGGATGAGCCTCAAGAGTATGAGGATCGACGGGGAGGGCGAGAGGCTTATCAGGAGGGAGGAGAGCGTGAAGACCAACATCCCGCACGTGAATACCCTCTTCCTGCCGTAGATGTCTGCGACCCTGCCGAAGATCACCAGGAATGTTGCGGACGAGAGCAGGAAAGATGTGCTCACCCACCCCATCAGGATCGCGTCCATGGCAAACTCGGCGCCGATCGCCGGCAGCGCTATACTCACCGACGACATGCTGAAGGGCGTGACGAAGGTCGCGAGCGTGGCTATGAGGAGCACCGTGTTCCGGCTAGCGCCCCCTGCCACGCAAAGATCGCCCCCACGCCCCGCTTGCTGTCCCATAGTCGCAACGCCTCGCAGGATGTTGCTTCCCTCTACTTATTCTGTTGAGGAATTTAAAGCGTTCCCACTCGGAGGCTTATAGGATTGCATTTGGGTGTTCACAAGCCTGTCGAACCACTGCATATGCTAATTACTACAGACCAACGCGTGCCTAGATAATCTTCAAAGAGCGAGCCAAAAATGAAATATACGGTAAATTTGCCTTTTATGATGGAAAAGCTTGAAAGAAGTCATTCAGAAACTTCTAGACCTTCAGACGACTCATGTTAGCTTTTCATATGCAGGATTTAAAAAATAGGGAGGTTATTCAAAACTCCCAAATTTCCTTGCAGCGTAAACCATTGCATGGACGTTTATGGGCGGTGCCAGCGGAGGCATCTCGCAGCCAGGCATTAGTATATAGCCTGACGGGTTCTTTATTCCGCGCTCGATGTTGTCTTTGCATAGCATTACAATCTCTTCGAAGGATTTTGTCTGGAACGAGGGTGGGTCAACATTGCCGCCTATTACATCATGTGCTCCAAAATTCTCAATTTGCTTTTCGATGGATGTCTCTGGTCCAAAGTTCCAAACATACTTGCCTTTCCAACCACATGCCTCCCTTATCTGTTTATAGAATGGAAGATTCTTGTTCTGGTCGGCACATGGGTGCATCATGACAGAGGGTACCCCTTTGTCAAGGGCGTATCTGTGTATGTTAATCTCATGCGATACCGAAAAACTCTCAAATTGCTTGGGGCTTATGACTTTATTTGATTCTATTGCGCCACCTGCAAAAGCCATGCATTTGTCCCCGCCAAAGGTATCTACAAACCAGTCCGTGACGAGCTTCTCATACCCTTCAATCTTGCCAATGAATTTGTGCACAAGCTCTGGTTTTCTGATCATCCAAAGGAGCATTCTCGAAGTCTCCATTGCGTTGCCGCAATGTGTTATGAAGGCGCCAATCATGAATACAGCAGGCATACCAAGAGCGTTCGCCTGTTTCGAGACCTCCATAAAAAGCGGGATTGATCCAGCTGTTTTAGGATCGGGCACTTCGATCTTGTCTACATCTTCTGGCTTCTCGATAGGGTGTTTTTTTACATATGGTGCACCATGACCTGGCTCGTACGGGAAGCCAATCTCCCCTCCGAACTCCCATGCCCCGATGCTTGCGTAAGCATACATTGGTGTAGAATCATAGCCGTGCAAATCTGATGCCAATAGCTGGCATTTGAAGCATTTCTTCCCGTCTGCATAGAAGTCGCCCAACGGAATGCCGCAAATTTGGGCGGTATATCCCATAGCAAATGGGCTAACAGGCACCCTGTCCAACTTTTGACCGGTCATTACTGCAAACATTCGTTCCCCTGAAGTCATTCTGTCTCTCATTTTAGATGTCTCCAACAAGCTTTTTCGCAATTTTAACAGCAGTCGCAGCATCCTTAGCATAGCCATCTGCACCATAATTCTCGGCAACATCTGGACTCAAAGGCCCTCCCCCGACCATTGTAATGATGTCAGGTTTCACCTTCTTAACCTGTTTTATCGTTTCGGGCATGAATATCATTGATGTTGTCATCAGGGCAGACATTGCGCAAATATCGGCATCTTCTCTCTTTACAGTCTCTACGAAGGTCTCTGTTGACACGTCCCTTCCAAGATCGATCACCTTGAAGCCGGCGGCTTCCATCAAAAGTTTGACCAAATTCTTGCCTATTTCATGTACATCGCCCTTCGTTACGCCGAGAACAACTTTTTTTGGTGATACCGCAGGATCCGCCTTAATGTGTGGTTTGAGTATTTCGATTGCGACGTTCATCGCTTCTGCAGAGCATAGGATTTCAGGCACATACATCTCGCCCGCCTCATATCTTTGGCTCACTATGCCCATTCCTTTAGAGCAACCATCCATTATTGCCTCATATGCGTCGAGACCATTTGATATAACTTCCTTAGCGAACTTCTCTGCCTTTTCAGTATCACCGGAAACAACGGCCTCAGCTAATCCATCAAAAATTTCTTGTTTCATAGATAGCTCAAATTTTACTTATCTTTTCAAGCTTATATAGATTTATAGCCAATCAGAATTCCATTTACTAAAAGTAGCTGTTATCTACATTTATCTCATAATTTGGAGGCATCGATATGAAAATGTGAAATGATTATATCCTGCTGTTCGAAAATCATTAAATAGTGAATAAGATGTCCCAAGCTGACACAAAACTGAGTGCCCTGCAGGAGTTTGCCATAAAAAAAGGTGCCAGCCACGCCAAGATAATCGACACAAATATGATAGCAATAGATGACAGAATCCAGCTGAAGTGTAGATACCCTCCGTGCATAAACTATGGCAAGAATAGGATGTGCCCACCCTACACCCCTTCTGCAAAGGAGGTTGAGGGCATTGTGACAAAATACACAGATGCGATGCTCGTCCAAGTTGAAGCCTCGATGCCAGCGCCAGTAATAACGGAGATTAAGAACGATGAGTCAAAATTGGCGGAGATCGTCAAAGAGGGGGGCATGGAAACATTGAACGCAAAGTTATTGGAAGACTGGAAGAAATTTCATGCCCTAATCACCGAAATCGAGCGTGAAGCTTTCAAGAATGGATACTACCTCTCCCTCGGTCTAGTCATGGGCAGCTGCAGGCTATGCCCCGAATGTGACCCAAAACAGCCTTGCAAGCATCCATTTGAATCGAGACCAAGCATGGAGGCCATGGGCATCGATGTCTACAAGACCGCCAAGAATGCGGGGCTTGGATTTGAGTGGAACCAAAAATTCAGGATCGTATACAACGGTCTACTACTAATCGACTGAGTGGGTTCTTACTCAAATCCAGCTTCTGCGCCGCAAGCCGCATAAAAGCCTTGTCTGATAAAGAGGATGCATTATGCTCTATTCTGATCACCGTATCTATAATTTTCCAATATCCGCCTAATTCCAGTTTTTCCGCCAGAAATGATCAAATTTACCATTGATTTTTTGTCAGGTTTTACGAGATTTTCCATACATCACAAATACACAGATTTTACGTTTCTTGGCTCAGAAAACGATGCCGGCAAAGCCCTATAAGCTACCGAGACGGGCGCTCACCAACGTCCTTGAAGTATTCGGATAATATCTTGGGCATATAATCAGATAGTGCCTTGTTGAAAATAATGCAAACAAGGTTGATTGGTGCTC
>MAGU01000018.1 GCA_001717025.1 Candidatus Methanomethylicus oleisabuli
CCTCCCGTCCGTGCCTGCCCCCCCCTCACACACAGCCGCTCCCCCCTCCCTCCATGACGCTTCCGACCGCCTCGTGAAGCTCCGCCACGGTCGCCTTCAGCTTGGTGGTTGAAGGCACGTAGTGTGCCGCCTTGCACGAGTTCGTTATCATGTGCGTGTATCCCGACTCCTCGAGCGGGCAGACGACCATGCACGTGTCGGTGAAGACCCTCCCGCCGGCAGCCTCGATCGCGCTCACGTACCCCCTCCTCTTAGCCCTCGCGTAGACCCCGCGGGACGTCCAGACCCAGAGCCCCTTCCCATCTGCGACCCTGCGCCCCATGACCAGCCTCGCTATGTCTGCCAGCTCGCCGATGCTGCAGTGTGGGCAGCCGATGCACGCAAGGTCGGGGCTCCCGTCCGCAGTGAGGCGCAGCCTCGCCTCCTCCATCTCCCTCCTGCCGATGATGACCTTCTCCAGCCCGGCGAGGCGCTGCCCCCTCGCCTCCGGCGTCACCCCTCTTATGTGGAACATCGCTATGCCTCCCGAGGCCGCGAGCGCTGCCGACATTATCTTCAGCCTGTCCTGATCCGCCCGCCCGATGCCCTCGAAGAACGGTATCCCTGACCCGACCGCCCTCCCGACCGCGTATCCAAGGACGCTGAAGTCGAACGCCGTCCGCAGCCCGGCCTCGCCGTCCACCCCGACCACAACGGTCGCCCTCCTCTTCTCCTTGATGTGGAGGCCGTATAGCGGCGTCCTGCCGGCCAGCGCCGCCGCGAGTGCTGAAGGCCCGCCCTCCCTGTTGGTCATCGCGCCGAGCACTGAGTTAGCGTACCCGATCGCGGACGACTCGGACCAAGCGATGTGTTCCCCCCTCTTCGGGAGGTTCCCCACGAGGTACGGCGTGCAGGTGCACGTCGCCCTGACGCCCATCCTTGTGAACGCCTTGATTATCCTGAGCTGCTTGTCGTGGTAATCCTTCCCAACGCCCATCTCGCGCCAGCGCTCGGGGTCCATGCCGGCTGGGTTCAGCGTGGTGGCGACCCTCACCCTGGCGCCCGACCTCGCCCAGTCCTCGAGGAGCTCCATGCCGGCATCCCCGATGTTGCCGTAGGAGACCCCTGCTATCTGCGCGCTCGTAATAGGCACGAGCCTCTCAGCCCCGAAGACCTCCCCTAGGGCTGTCAGCAGCTGCATCGCCTTCTGCACGCCCTGCCCCTCGCCTCCGGCGAGCATGCCCTCCTCCTCTCTTGTGAGGTGCACCCAAACCCCCCCATGGGCTCCGTGGCGCCTCAGCGCGCCGTCTTGGGCATCGCCGCCTTCTCGAACTTCTCCCTCGGCTTGCCCCACGGCACCGTTGCGTCGATGCCCACCTTAGCCGTCAGGATCCTCTCCTGGTCTGACGACGGGTCGAGCGACGAGCCCCTAGCCCCCCTTATCTTTATGATGCCCGAGTCGCCCTGGAACCGGGTTGCGATCGCCCACTCCAACTCAGCCGGGTCGTCGACGTCGACATCCTCGTCGACAACGACGACGTGCTTGACGCTCGGGTTGGCGCCGAGCGCGGCGAGGATGGCGTTCTTTCCGTCCCCCTCCGCCTGCTTCCTTATCGAGACCGCGGCGTGGAACCAGCACGCACCGCCTAGGGTAAGCCTCACCCCCCTGACGTCGGGGACAGCCTTGGAGACCGCGTCGTACATGCGCGCCTCCTTCGGCATCCCCATCAGAAGCTTATGCTCGGCGCCCCCAGGGAGTATCGCCTGGTATATCGCGTCACCCCTCATCATCATGCCTGTGAGCTGCACGACCGGCTGCTTCCTGACGATGTCATACGTCCCTGTCAGGTCCACGAATGGGCCCTCGTCCGCGACCTCGTCCGCCTTTATGACCCCCTCAAGGACGATCTCGGCATCCGCTGGTACCGCGACGCCCGCCCGCCGGCACCGCACGACCTTTAGCCCGCCGCCCAGTAGGGCGTTGCCGACCCCCAGCTCGTCCACGCCGAGCTTCGGCCCCACATTGGCGCCGACCGCTAGTGCCGGGTGAACGCCTATCACGACGGCGACCTGTAGGTCCTCCCCCCTGGACTTTGCCTCTTGGTGCATGGCGTAGAGGTGCCTCGGCACAAGCCTTATCGCGAGCCTGTCCCTGCCGAGCACGAGCAGCCTGTGGATGGACGCGTTCTGGAACCTGCCGTTCGGGCTCCTCGCCACCACGATCCCTGACGTTATGTACCTGCCGGCATCCCTCTCATAGTGCCTGAAGACCGGAATCTTGCCTAGGTCAGCCCCGCAAGAGACCTCCGTTACGGGTCCGCTGGCGACCTCCTCCGGCTCGACGGGGTTTGCAGCCGCATCGATGAGCTTTGAGTAGTAGTCCCTTGGGCCGGCGCCTATTGCCCGGTATATCCTCTCCCTTGTCCCGCAGATGCCCGCGACGGCGACCCCCCTGTGGCCCCTGATCCTTCTGAAGACGACGACTGGTCCTCCGTCGTTCGCCTTCATCACTGCCGGCGCCTCGAAGTCTGCTGAGACCTCCTCTGCGACCTCGGTCACCTGCCCATCTATACTCCGCTCGCCCTCAAGAAACTGCCTCAAGCTCATTGCAATGGACCCCTCGTTAAACCATAAATGCCTACGCTGGCATTCTTATTATACCATTGGCTGGCGGCTTAGCTTAAACCTTTTCGAGCGCCGATCGTGCATCCCGTGCCGCGCCAAGGCGCGCCCACCCCTCCTCTTCCCATCCCCCTGTGCCCCTCCCAAAGGGTAAACTTAAATTGGTTAACTAACTTTTTTCTTACAAGCGGTGGTTTTTTGCCCTCCTGTTCCTGGAAGTACTTCCCGTATCCATCCTTCAAGCCCAACCAGGAGGCCCTCCTGACCGCAGTCTCGGTAGCGATCAACAACAACTCGCACGTCGCAATAGACGGCGCCAGCGGTCTGGGCAAGACCGTTGGGGCGCTCGCCGGAGCCCTTCATGCCTGCAAGCCTCGGGGGCTGCGAATACTCTACGCCGCCCGGACCTACAAGGAGCTGGATCGCGTCGTTGAGGAGCTGGTCGAGATAAACAAGAGGGAGAAGGTCTCTGGGATATCCATAAGGGGGCGGTCCGAGACCTGCGTCAACGACGCCGTCCTCCGACTTTCCAGGGACCCAAAGACCGTCGCCGAGCTATGCTCCGACCTGACAAAGGACCACAAGTGCCCGTTCTACGAGAACATGGATGACCGTGGCAGGCTGGTGAGGTCGCTCAGGGACGAGTTTCTGGCATCACCGACCTCTGCATACCAGCTGATCAGCTCCATGAGGGAGAATGAGCTTTGCCCTTACGAGATGATCAAGCTCCTCCTCCCGCACGTCGATGTCGTGGCCCTCAGCTACGCCTACCTCTTCGACAGGAAGATACGCGAGTCGTTCCTCAAGAGGCTCGGAGGCGGCGAGGGCAGGTCGCTCTCCCAGTACGTCGCCATCCTCGACGAGGCGCACAACCTGCCCGACACTGCCAACGAGTACGAGAGCGACTCGATAGCATCGATAAGCGTAAACATGGCTGCGCAGGAGGCCGGCACATACGGCAAGCCAGACGTAGAGCGGTTCGCCGAGAGCATGCTAAAGCTGATAAAGGCGAACGCTCCCGGGGAGCACGCCACAGACTTCAAGGCGCTTGCGGAGGCGGCTATAAAGGACGCCCGCATATCTGAAGACCCGGGCGTCTTCCTTGAGGAGACCCACGAGTTCGGCGAGAAGATAAAGCTCGACCTACTGGCGGCGGGGCGCCTCCCACGCTCCTACATCCACAGGCTGGGGGAGTTCTTCCTGAAGGGGTGGGAGACCAGCGGGAGCCCCAGATACGCGCACCTCATCTACACCGAGGAGAAGGAGCGGGGCAGATCCGGAGGCGAGAGCATCTACATCTGCGAGATCGTCTCGCTCGACCCTAGGTCCGCCACCTCCGACGTCATCTCATCCGTAGCCTCCTCTGTGAGCATGTCCGGGACCTTGGAAGACCTTGACTCCTACTGCAGGGTCGTCGGGCTGCCTGATGGCTGCTCAAAGGTTACCCTGCCGTCCCCATTCGGAGAGCACCAGACCCTCGTCCTGGTCTGCAGGGGCATCTCGACGCTGTACGACACTCGGGGCGCCGAGTCGTACGAGAGGATGGTCTCCAAGATTTCAGAGGTCACCAGAAACACGCCCGCAAACACGGGCATATTCTGCTCCTCCTATGGGATCCTAAGCGGGCTGCTCTCCGCCGGCCTAGAGAAGGCGGTCGCCAAGCCCCTCTACCTCGAGCGGCAGCGGATCCAATCCACCGAGCAGGACCGCCTCCTCGAGGATTACAAGGGGATGTCCAAGAGGGGGGGCGCCGTGCTTGCAGGAGTGATGGGCGGCAGGTTCAGCGAGGGCGAAGACTACCCGGGAGACGAGATGAACTCGGTCGTGATCGTGGGGGTCCCTTACCCCAAACCGACGGCTAAGGTCAACGCGCAGATAAGCTACTACGAGTCCATATTCCCGGGGAAGGGGCGTGAGTACGGATACATAATCCCCGCGATGAGGAAGGCCTCCCAAGCGGCAGGGCGCCCCTTCAGGAACCTTGACGACAGGGGGGTCGTTGTCTTCATGGACTACCGATACTCCTCGGGCTACGTCAAGAGGTTCCTGCCAGCGTGGCTCAAGGGGCGAATACACGAGGTCGATGACGCTCCGGGGGTTCTGGAGCGGGTCGTCAGGGACTTCTATCAGTGACGCGCCCACCCGCCCGCCGGGCGCTGCAGATCGTTGGGCCGCCGAGGGCTATCCACACCGCGGACTTGGCGTCCTTCCTGAGCCCCTTCCTCCAGAATGCCCTCGGGAGCCTCCTGCCGCCCGACCACTCCTCGACGTACTCGACCGAGAAGCCATACCCATTCGGCATGCTGTCGACGCAGAATGAGCGCCCCCTGCCCGAGCCGACCCTGAAGACCATCCTGTCCGAAGGATAGGCGCTAGCTATCCTGCCCACCTCGCAGACCGCCTCAGCTGCGGGGACCGCGTAAGCCTCTATCAGCTCGCCGTCGGCGATCGTCGCAACGCCTACGCAATCGCCAGGGTCTACCCCAACCACTACCTCCCGGAACGCCCTCCTGCCTGTAGCGAGGCTGAGGGCCTCGAGCACCGCCCTCCTCGCGTCGCCCCTGTAATCCAAGACTCGCTCAAAGCCGACGCCGCGCCACTCTCCGCACGATATCGCGGCCTGGACCTGCGCAGGCATGGGCCCTGCGGGGTCAACCATGGTGAACGGGAGGGCGAGCCTCTTCAATTCCCTTATTACGCTGTACGCATCCTTAATATTATCAGCGATGATGCCAATGTGTCTCAAACCGATCACGGCGGAGTCAAGCGAGTAATCAAGCGTCACTATTGGGGGGCAGGATATTAATATTAAAAGCCTGAGCACAGGCTGCATTGCCATAGACTCGGTCATGGGCGGCGGCATGAGCGCTGGGGAGATCGCCCTCTTCTTCGGGGAGCGGGGCTCGGGGAAGACGACCCTGGCGTTCCAGTCCATGGTCAGCGCCGCGCGGCGGGGGGTCGGGGCAACGATGATCTATACTGAGGGGCGCGCGCCAGTCGAACGCCTGACAGAGATCGCCGGGGCGTCGTGGAACTCGGTCGGCGACCTCTGCTACATCCTCGAGGCCAAGACCTTCGAGGAGCAGGATTCGATCATCGAGTCGCTCCAGTCCAAGATCCCGCCCGGCACCGCACTCCTCGTCATCGACTCGATAAACTCGCTCTACAGGGAGCGGCTCGGGGAGCACGACGAGAACATCTCCGTCAACAAGTCCCTAAGCAGGCAGCTGGCGCTCCTCAAGTCGGCCGCGAAGGGGATGGGCATCGCCGCGCTCATCACAAGCGAGGTGCGCGCGCAGCTCGACAGCACAGCGGTCCAGCCCGTCGCCTACCGGATACTGGGTTACTGGGTCGACCGCGCCGTGCGGCTCGACAAACTGCATGGGGACGTGCGCAGGGCGACCGTGACGAAGCCGACGCCGGAGAGGGAGACATTAATAAAAGTTACACAATTAGGGTTAGAAGAGGCTGGCGGAAATCCGTTATGAATGACCTTCTGAACATGGCGTTCTGGTCGCTGGTGATGATATTCCCCGCGTTCGTAGCAAACTCCGTGCCGGTGCTCGCCAAGGGGAAGCACCCCATAGACTTCGGAAGGAACCTGTGGGACGGCAACCGCATACTCGGCGACGGCAAGACCTTCGAGGGACTGGCTGCTGGGCTGGTGGCCGGCACCGCAGTCGGCGCAGTCGCCGGGCATCCCCTCCCGTCATTCCTGCTCGCCCTAGGTGCGCTCGTCGGCGACATGAGCGGCGCCTTCATAAAGAGGAGGCTTGGCATTGCCAGGGGGAGGCCCGCACCAATCCTTGACCAGATCGACTTCGTTGTCGGTGCAATAGTATTCGTCTACCCCGTAATGCCGTTCTCCCTGGAGCAGGCGATCTTCCTCGTGGTCGTCACCCCTCCGATACACCTGGTCGCAAACGTCGGCGCATACCTCCTGAAGCTCAAGCCCCATCCTTGGTGAGCGGCGCATGGTGGTGCCAAAACGTTTAAAGATTCGGATGGGGGTTTAGATTGTTGTTGATACTGACATCGATGTTGGAGCCCGGTGGTGCAGGTGTACAAGAACATCTTCTCGAAGAGGGTCATCTCGTATCTGGCCGCGATCTTCGCGGCGTTCCTCACGAGCGGGGGGCTATACGTAGTCATAATGCGGCCCTCTGCCGCCATCCAGATCGGCAATTCGATAGAGTTTCTCATCAGGGCCAGCATCTCTTCGATGAGCATGACCTCGACGGAGTTAATAGCCGCGTTCTTCCTGACGCTTGCGGGGATGGCGGGCTTCATCCTTCTCGAAAAGGCGCTCCAGCGTAGCTTCGACATCAACAGCTCGAAGATGCAGTATCTCGTGGCGATTTCGCTCGTCGTCATCTCGATACTCATATTCGAGGTCCTTGTAAACGCCAAGATGACCTGATCCGAGCGCCGCCCAATTAATCCTGCTTGCTCAGCGAGCTGTAGCTAACGCGCTAGGGCATCGCAGGGCATTGCGACGGCGTATCCGCCCTTTTGAATGTTTTTTACATTCTTTATTTAAAAGATACACATTATGGGTTATACATACGTAAATTACATAAGCTTCCTTTGCCCTCCTCTCTCTGAAGGAGGTGTTAGGCATCCATCCATCGAAGGACATACTCTGCGCTTCGAGCAGGCTCATCGCAGGCAAAAGCGTAGCCCTTGCCCTCTGCGGCAGCGTCGCGGCGATGCGGTCGCCTGACCTTGCGAGGGCGCTGATGAGGCATGGCGCCGAGGTCTTCACATTCATGTCCAAGGCCTCCCAGTCGATAATCTCGCCAGACCTGATGGAGTGGGCCACCGGCAACCCGGTCGTCACGGCGCTGACTGGCAAGATCGAGCACGTCGCGCTCGGAGGCGGCGCCGCCGGCTCGGCGGACCTCGTACTGATAGCGCCTGCGACCGCAAACACCATCGGAAAGATCGCCGCCGGCATAGACGACACGCCGGTCACATCGCTTGCAACAACGGCAATAGGGGCGGGAATTCCGATAATAGTTGCCCCAGCGATGCACATAAGCATGATGCGGCACCCCGCCGTAGTCGAGAATCTGAGGCGTCTCGAGGGGATGGGGATCGCCGTGCTTGCCCCGGAGATAGCGGAGGGGAAGGCTAAGATCGCGAGCAACGAGCGGATCCTGGAGGCGGCGCTAGCCTCGCTCTCCAAGAAGGACCTGAAGGGCAGGCGTATACTGGTAACGGCTGGCGCTACCCGCTCCTACATGGATGCGATAAGGTACCTCACAAACTCCAGCTCCGGGAGGATGGGCTTCGCGCTTGCCCTCGAGGCGGCATCCCGCGGTGCGTGCGTTACTCTCGTCGTCGGACCTGTGCCGCTGCCCGAGCTGCCTGGCATCACGGTCATCAGGGTCTCGACTACTGAGGAGATGCTCTCCGCCGTCACCAATGAGCTCAGGTCGAGCCACTACGACGCCCTCGCGCTCGCCGCCGCCCCCCTAGACTTCTCCTTCAGCAGCAGGGCGGAGGGAAAGCTCTCGAGCGCCTCGCCGGTCAGCGTCGACCTAATCCCGCTACCAAAGATCTCCTGCGAGGCAAGGAAGCTCTCGCCCGGGCTCTTCATAATCGGATTCAAGGCCGAGTACGGGATCGCCGAGGAAGAGCTGATAAGGCGCGCCAGCGAGCGCCTCGCCGACTCTGGCATGGACATGATAGCTGCAAACGACCTGTCGAAGGCGGGTGTCGGATTCGAGACCGAGACCAACGAGGTATGCCTCATAGGCCGGAACGGTCCATTCCTCCGCATCCCGCTCTCCCACAAGCGCGAGGTGGCACGTCAGATACTGGACGCATACTCGAGCAGGGGTGGCAGGAGTGAGTAGCGCCGTACAGCTGGTCGGCGGTCGCGGGTGCCTATCTGCGTCCGGCGCCGCCGTGGGCGAGGGATACTCGCCTGGGCACATCACTGCCTTCTTCAGCATCCACATGGCAAACGACCCGATGCTGACCGGGTCTACAGGGGCCGGCATCTGCATCGTGGAGGGTGTGCGCACGAGGGTTACCCTCCGGCCCTCCAACCGGTCCGTGTCCGACCTCTCCATTTCATTCAACGGTACGGCGATCAGCGGTGTGTCTACGTGTGAGTACCTTGTCAGGGCGATATCGGCGCGGTTCGGGAGCCCCCTCTCGGTATCCGCCGAGCAGGAGTCCGCCCTGCCGCCCAACTACGGCTACGGTCTGAGCGGCGCATCGGTGCTGAGCCTCGCGCTGGCAATCAACAAGGCCGCGGGCCTAGGCCTCTCGGTGAACGAGGTCGGTCGTCTTGCGCACGAGGCCGAGGTCGCGAACTTCACCGGCTTGGGCGACGTCTCCGCTCAGCTGACCGGCGGGCTGGAGGTCAGGCTAAAGCCTGGCGCCCCTGGGATAGGCGAGGTGCGGCGTCTCCCGCACCCGGAGGGGCGGGTCGTCGTGACGGCGCCCGTCGTCAGATTCCCGACCAAGACCATGATCACCGCAAGAAGGTACGTTGAACGCATAAACCCGCTGGGCGCCCGTGCCATGGCGGCATTCATAGAATCTCCAAGCATCGAGAACATGATGCGTCAGTCCCGCCTCTTCTGGCAGGACGTCGGCATCGAGGAGGGGCGCATGAACGCCGCGATCAGGCTCTTCGAGGATGCGGGCGTCGAATGCCCATCCGCAAAGAAGGGCGTCGTCTTCGGGGTCATATGCCGCGATGAGTTGCCCGCAGTCGCGAAGAGGCTTGGCTTCCAGCCACCGGAGCCGGAGGCGCCGATGCCTATCACGCTCCGCGGCAGCAAGGGGATAGACCTTATCGTAACTGAGGTAGCAAATAGAGGCGCACAATGATGGAGCCGCATCTCAACATACCCAATAACCACCCTAGGGCAGAATCCATCCGGGTCCGTGAGAGGCTCATCGAGGGCGAGGAGAGATCGGTCGTAACCAAGTCGGGCCTCTTCGCACACGGCAGAGGCGAGGCTTTCGACTACCTCATTGGAGAGGCATCCATGCCCAGCGCCCTGTCAGCGGCACGTGCTGCCGCCGCATCGCTCCTGCTGGCGTCGCATCCGGTGATATCTGTCAACGGGAACACTGCCGCCCTTGTTCCAGGGGCGCTGGTCGAGCTCTCGAATGAGTCGGGTGCCCCGCTCGAGGTGAACCTCTTCTACAGGACTAGGGAGAGGGAGCTCGCAGTGCGCGACGCGCTCCTCGCAGCCGGCGCCACCAACGTGCTTGGGGTTGGGCCTCGCGTTGCGACGATCCCCGAGCTCTTCAGCGAACGGCGGATAGTGGACCCAGAAGGGATATACAAGGCCGACGTCGTCGTCGTGCCGCTGGAGGACGGGGACAGGACAGAGGCGCTGAAGCGCATGGGCAAGTTCGTGATCACCGTCGACCTGAACCCCCTCTCAAGGACGGCCCAAACTGCCGACATAACCATCGTAGACAACATCATCCGCGCCATCCCAAACATCCTGACTGCCATCCGCGAGCTCCGGTCAATGGACGCCGAATCGCTGAGGTCAATCGCCCGGGGCTTCGACAACAAGAGTAGCCTGTCTGCGTCAATCCTCTTCATCAGAGATCGGCTGACCGCACTCGCCGAGGGGCGAGGTTGAGTGGGCTTGCCGCTCGCCAGATCGGGCATCCGCATATCTGGCACGGGAGGGGGCTGAACAATGGCGTTTCAGAAGATCTTCATATTGGGCGCAGGCGCGGTAGGCAGCTGCTATGGCGCGCTGCTGTCTGGAGCGAACGATGTAACGCTGATTGGAAGGTCGCCCCACGTCGATGCCATCCGGTCGGGGGGGCTGGTCCTCGACGGCGACATCAAGGGGAGGTTCCATTTAAAGGCCGAGTCCAGCATATCAGACGTCCCTGCAGGCTCGCTGTTACTGCTTACGATGAAGGCGCAGGACGCCGGGAAGGCATGCGAAGACCTGCGGCCGATGTTGAGGAGCGACACCGTCTTGCTGGCGCTCCAAAATGGGCTTGGCATCAAAGAGCTAGTCCAGCGCGCCATAGCCGGAAAGTCCCGCGTCGCCCGGGGGCTGGTTCTGATGGCGGCGGAGTTCTTGGAGCCAGGAAAAATCACGTACTGGAGGGGCCGCACCATCCTAGAGAAGACCGAGATCGGGATGGAGATCCAAGCCTTGTTCGAAGGCAGTGGGCTGCAGACCGAGGTCGCCTCGGATATCCGGGCGCAGGAGTGGAATAAGCTGGTCATCAACTGCATCGTGAATCCGATATCTGCAATCCTGAGGGTGAGGGACCATGAGGTGGCGGCGCCCGCTCTCAGTGGGACCAGGCACGCGATAATCAGGGAGTGCGCATCGGTTGCAGAAGCAGAGGGGGTCCATCTCGACGGCCGTCTTGAGGAGGACATGGAACGCAGGATAAAATCCTACAGAAATTACTCCTCGATGTATCAGGATATGGCGAAAGGCAAGGCTACCGAGATCGGCTTTCTGAACGCAAAGATAGTTGAACTTGGGAGAGAGCATGGCATAGATGCGCCCGTCAATGGGGCGCTGACCGAGCTGATAAGGTTCATGGAGGCTAAGAGATGAAACTGAACGAGTTTAGGGATCGTAAGGGGAAGGAGAAGATAGTTATGCTGACTGCCTATGACAGCCAGATCTCCAAAATAATCGACCAGGTCGAAATCGACATGATCCTAGTCGGCGACAGCCTCGGGATGGTCTTTCAGGGGCGCACCGACACCCGGAGTGTAACGATGCGCGACATGATCTACCACACGCAGGCTGTGGCTAGGGGCGCAAAAAGGACCCCTGTTGTCGCCGACATGCCCTTCAAGAGCGACTCGACCCCGTTCATCGCACTCAGGAACGCTAGGCGGCTCGTCGAAGCGGGCGCGGAGGGGGTCAAGATCGAAGGGCGTAAGACCGATGTTATAGAGGCACTTATAGCCGGCGGCATACCGGTGATGGCCCACATAGGGCTCCTGCCGCAGACCGCTGAGGCATACCGCGTCATGGGCAAGACGCCTGAGGACGCGCAAAAGATCCTGCAGGACGCCCTGCACCTCGACGAACTGGGGGTCTTCTCCATGGTCCTCGAGTCTATGCCGGAAGGCCTCGCAAAGGAGATCACCGGGGCAGTCCGTGCCCCGACCATCGGGATCGGGGCCGGAAGGTACTGCGACGGGCAGGTTCTGGTCATAAACGACCTGCTTGGCCTGGACCCGACCTTCACGCCCAAGTACCTCAAGAGGTATGCCAACCTTTACCAAGTAATCTCGGACGCGGTCGGGGCGTTCAAACGAGACGTGAGGGGTGGAAAATATCCTGACCAAGAGCACACCTACCATTGACCGCCCTATTGCTGCGGGTCTGGTGTGGAATGCGAGGAAGTGTGATAGAACTCAAGGAAATTTAAGGGAATGGAATGGCGATAACGCGAGGTGGAGCCCTTCAATTGACATTTCGCCGAACCAATCCCCACAAATTGAGCTCAAACGGGATCGGACAATGTCGCATATGGCAAGATGGCACAGAATAACCTGCTTTCAGTAAGCCGCGCTAATTTAAGTAATAATAAAATTTTACGCTAAAGATTTAATGCTTTCTGAAGATAATACTTATAAGTAAACATTCGACTTCATTTTTTTGCTAAATGTTAAAGGATGCTGAATGGGTGATAATGGTGGCCGATATCAAGAGAATAGCCCTCGCTTATTCGGGCGGTTTGGATACTTCCGTTGCGATAAAGTGGCTCGCTGAGAACTATGGCGCAAAGATCATCACCGTTACCCTTGACCTAGGGCAGGATGAGGACTTCAAGGCGATAGGTGACAAGGCGCTGAAGGTCGGTGCCGAGAATCACTACACCGTGGACGCAAAGCGCGAGTTTGCAACAGGGTACATCTTCCCATCGATCAAGGCAAACGGCATCTACCAGTTCAAGTACCCGATCTCGACGGCGCTGGGAAGGCCGCTCATAGCCGAGAAGCTCGTGGAGATCGCCCACAAGGAGGGATGCGATGCGGTGGCGCACGGGTGCACGGGCAAGGGCAACGACCAGATCAGGATCGAGGTCTCCTGCATGGCGCGCGACCCGTCGCTCAAGATCCTAGCCCCTACCCGCAACTGGGGGATGAGCCGGGACCAGGAGATCGAGTATGCCAAGAAGCACGACATCCCGATCTCCAAGGCCTCGAAGAAGTACAGCATAGACGAGTGCCTCTGGGGCAGGTCGATTGAGAGCGGCCCCCTCGAGAACCCGTGGAACGAGCCTCAGGAGGACGGATGGCTGTGGACTACCGCCCCCGAGCTGTCCCCTGACAAGCCGACGACCATAGAGGTCGAGTTCAGGAAGGGCGTCCCGGTGGCGCTCGACGGTGTTTACATGGAGCCCGTGGAACTGATAAAGAAGGCCAACCGGGTGTCGGGGGAGAACGGCGTAGGTAGGATCGACCATATGGAGGACCGGATCGTCGGAATCAAGTCGCGCGAGACCTACGAGTGCCCCGCCGCCACCGTGATCCTCGAGGCGCACCGCGACCTAGAGAAGCTCGTACTCAACAGGCACGAGCATGAGTTCAAGAGGCTCGTGGACGACAAGTGGGCGTTCCTCGTCTATGCGGGGCTCTGGGATGACCCGCTGCGCGAGGAGCTGGACGCATTCATAAACAAGTCAAACGAGCGCGTCGACGGCAAGGTCAAGGTCAAGCTCTACAAGGGGTCGATGATCGTCTCCGGCAGGTCGTCCCCGAACTCGGTGTACGACTTCAAGACTGCCACATACGACTCATCATCCACATTCGATCAGACCCTCTCGAACGGCTTCATCCCGCTATGGGGGTTGCAGACCGTGGTCTCGAGAAGGGTCATCTCAAAGAGGAGAGCGTGAGCGCGGTCTGGAATGGGGTGGACTGATTGAAGATAACTCGTGGCGGGCGACTGTCGGGTGACCTTACGGAGGACGTTGCTAGGCTGACCTCCTCGGCTGAACATGACCGCTACATCGCTGACGACGTGGTCGAGATCAACATCGCCCACACGCTGATGCTGGTCAAGGTGGGGTGCCTGGCTCCGGCAGAGGGCAGGGCGATCGTCGCTGCGCTGAAGCCCCTCATCGGAAAGATAGAATCCATCCCGGCGGACATGGAGGACGTTCACATGGTGATCGAGGAGGAGGTCACCAAGGTCGTTGGCGCCGAGATCGGCGGCAGGATGCACACAGGGAAGAGCCGCAACGACCAGGTTGCGACCGCCCTCAGGATGCGCCTCCGCCACTACCTCATAGCAATATGCAAGTCGATCGCTGACCTGCAGGCGGCACTGAACGATAAGGCGGATGGGTCGGCGGAGATGGTGATGCCTGGGTTCACCCACCTCCAGCACGCGCAGCCCGTGAGCGCCGCGCTCCACCTCCTCGCATACGGCGACATGCTCGGCAGGAGCCTTGGCAGGCTAATGGACTGCTACAGGCGCGTAAACCTCTCGCCCATGGGCGCCGCAGCACTCGCCGGGACCGGCTTCCCGATAGACCGTAGGCTCGTTGCCGAGTATCTCGGGTTCGACGGCCTGCTGGAGAACACCATGGATGCGGTGGCGTCAAGGGACTTTGCACTCGAGGCGGCGTCTGCCCTCTCGATAATGATGGTCGACATGAGCCGCCTAGCTGAGGAGCTGGTGATCTGGAGCTCGTTGGAGTTCGGCTACGTGGACCTGCCAGACGACCACTCCTCCACGAGCAGCATAATGCCTCAGAAGAAGAACCCCGTCACCTCGGAGGTCATGAGGGCCAAGGCCGGGGACGTCTTTGGAGACTTGGCCGCCATGACCATGATAATGAAGTCGCTGCCATTGGCTTACAACTTGGACATGCAGGAGGTCAACCCCCACATCTGGCGGGCGTGCGAGGCGTCGCTCCTCTCGCTGAGGGTGATGGCCGACCTCGTCCGCAAGATGCAGCTGCGCGAGAGGCGCCTCAAGGACCTGGTGACCATGGACTCCTCCGTCGCAACGGAGCTAGCCGACGTCCTAGTCAGGGAGGGGGGCCTGCCATTCAGGAGGGCGCATCAAGTGGTGGGCGCCATAGTGAGGGACCTCTCCGGGTCATCAAAATCGCTCTCCGAGGTTCCAGCATCAATGGTGGCGGGGATGGTCTTCGACAAGGCAGGCATCCGCATAAGCGAGGGCTCGACCGCATGCGCCATCGACCCGGTCAAGAACGCAAACGTTAGGGC
>MAGU01000019.1 GCA_001717025.1 Candidatus Methanomethylicus oleisabuli
GCCATGACATGGTCCGGGCTGCTCGTGGTGGCGCTGTCGTTCTTCCTCATATGGCTCAACCAGGAGCCCCCGTTCCTCTACATCAACGCCGCAATCTTCGGCATAGGGGTCGGGATCTTCATTCCCGGCTCGCAGACGATGGCGCTGGCGAAGTCGCCCCCACGGAGCAGGGGCCTCCTGGCAAGCGTTCACACGATGGGCACCGACGCCGGCAACCTCATAGGGCCCATACTCTTCGGCGCCTTGATCCAGTCCACCGGGAGCTACACCGCCTCGTTCGCGATGGCGCCCCTGATCGCCCTCGCCGCCAGCCTCATAGTGCTCGTGCCGTCGGCGCTGGACCGCAGAGGCAGAGCAAAAGCAAATGAAATGCAAACATAGTTTAGGTGCCGGCGCCAATGTTAACTTACTTGACCGCCTCGCCCTAACTCCTCATAATGTCAACACCAATGCCAATGCCTGCTCCGTTCAAGCAACGCCAAACGATAAATCCCGAGAGCAGCCCAATACTGAGTGGTGCCTTCTCAGATGATCACCTTGAGGTACTTCAGGGGGCTCATCCTCTCCGGCGGCGCCCGCCTGCCGAATTCAGTCTGGGACAACTCCCTCAAGTCATACAAGGCGCTGGGGATGCACTACGCAGACGCGCTGGCGTTCCTCAAGGCGAGCGGCGCCGAGTTCCAGGACCGGGTGATGGACGAGGTGCCCCACAAGGACCTGCGGGCGTCGATACTCCCGAGGGGCTACCAGGTGGAGGCGCTCGACTCGTGGATCCGGGCTGGGATGCGCGGCACGGTCGTGCTGCCGACGGGCTCGGGCAAGACGATACTAGGCATGCTTGCCATCCACGAGGCCAACTCCGCAACGATCGTGATCGTGCCCACCATAGACCTGATGGAGCAGTGGCGGTCCCGGCTCGAGAGGGCGTTCTCAGTGGAGGTTGGCGCCTGCGGCGGAGGGGAGTTCCGGATAGCCCCCCTGACCGTCGCGACCTACGACACCGCCTACCTGCGGGTTGAGGAGCTCGGGAACAGGTTCCACCTCGCCATATTCGACGAGGTCCATCACCTGCCGTCCCCCGGCTACTCCCAGGTCGCCGAGCTCTTCGCCTCCCGCTACCGGCTGGGGCTGACCGCCACCTACGAGCGCGAGGACGGACTGCACTCCGAGCTGAACCGCCTCGTCGGGCCGAAGGTCTTCGAGAGGGGGGTCGGCGAGATGGCTGGGACCCATCTGTCGCCGTTCAAGCTGGAGCGGGTCTACGTCGACCTGTCGCCGGAGGAGGGCGAGGAGTACGGGAGGAACACCGCCGTGTTCCGGTCATTCCTCGCCAGGAACAACATGCGGATAAGGTCGCCAGATGACCTGCGCAGGCTGATCATGCGCTCCGGGAGGGACCCCGAGGCAAGGGAGGCGCTCCTTGCAAGGAACCGCGCGAACGCGATAGCGCTCAACTCGAGATCGAAGATCGACGCCCTGAGGGGGGTCCTCGAGTCCAGCCCCGGGGAGAAGACAATCATCTTCACGCAGCACAACAGCCTCGTCTACGAGATCAGCAGGCTCTTCCTTGTCCCAGCCATCACCCACTCCACACCTAAGGAGGAGCGCGCGGAGGTGCTAGACCGATTCCGAAGCGGCGTATACCGCGCCGTCGTGACGTCCAAGGTCCTCGATGAGGGGATCGACGTCCCGGACGCCTCGCTTGGCATCATCCTCAGCGGGACCGGCTCCAGGAGGGAGTTCGTACAGCGCCTCGGCAGGATACTCCGGAAGGTCGAGGGGAAGGAGGCGCGGCTGGTCGAGATCGTCACCAGGTCGACGGGCGAGGCGCGGGCAAGCACGAGGAGGAGGGGCGACCTCTGATGCTGCCGTCCGAGCTCCTGATCGCCAGGACGATGCAGGGGAGGGTCAAGCCGGTCTTCGTCAAGCCGACCCCAGAGCTCCGCTCGCTCGCGGAGGGCATCATCGGCGCCTTCTCGTCCGGCATAGGCAGGAGGAGGGCGGAGGTCGCCAGCAGGGTCAGGGAGTTCGAGCTCGGCAGCTTCGACTTCAGACTCGTCCGCGGGCTCCAAGCCATAGTGGAGCGGCGCTGCACATACGCCGCTGCATCCGGCGCCGACCCCGCCTCGATAAGGCGATCCGCGTTCACGATGTCGTCCGGCTGCGTCACGGACGGGGCGGAGCGAAGGCGCATACTGGAGGCAGTCGCAAGGGAGCACGGGCTGGCTCCGGGCGAGGTGGGCGCCCTCATGTGGGGGGACCTCGACGACGAGAAGGTGCTCGTGTCCTTCGACCCGCTGCCGGTTGACGACCTCCTTGCAAGCTACAACCTCTCCCTAGCCCAGACCCTCCTCTTCAGGTCCGCCAGCATGGAGTTCGGCGTCTCCGGCATGTGGAAGGAGACCTTCCGCAGGATCAAGCAGCTGGGGCTCATGTACAGCGTCTCCCCTGCCGGGGGCTCCTACTCGGTATCCGTGGAGGGGCCGGCTTCGATGATAAAGCTGACAGAGAGGTACGGCACGAGCCTAGCCAAGCTGCTGCCCGCCATAACATCATCTGAGAGCTGGTGGGTGCGGGCCCAGATAGTCTCGAGGAGGTTCGGCAACAGCCGCCTGCTAACCTTCGAGATGAGGTCAGATGACGGCATCCTCCTGCCGGCTGCACCGCCCAAGGCAGAGGAGTACGACAGCTCGACCGAGGAGTCCTTCGCCCGCCGGTTCAACTCGCTCGGGAGCCAGTGGCGCCTGGTCCGGGAGCCCGGCCCCATCCCGGTAGGCGCGGCGGTCATGATACCAGACTTCGCATTCGAGATCGGAGGAGAGGGCATATGCGGAGGCACAGACGGCAGCGTCGTGGGGGGCACAGGCGTGGCCGGAGGGGCAGGTGGAGGGGGACGGACAGGCGCGGGTGCTGGCGGTGGAGTGAAGCACAGGGTATACTTCGAGATCGTCGGGTTCTGGACGCCGGAGTACTTAGAGCGCAAGATCGAGAAGCTCCAGCAGCTGCGCGGGTGGGACGGCGAGATGCTCATCGCCGCCTCGTCGGACCTGGGCCCGACCGACAGGCTGCCCGGAAAGGTCATCGCGTTCGAGAAGGAGGTGCCGCTCAAGCCCATCATCGACTACTTGGAGGAGAGGAGGAGGCGGATAGTCGCGAAGGAGTCCGCCGCGATCTCTCCGGAGGCGCTCCAGATGAGCGGGGACGTCGTGCCGCTGGGCGAGATGGCGAGGTCGCTCGGCGTCCTGCCGGAGTCCCTAGCCGAGGCGATGAAGCGGCTGCCGCCGGCTGGGTACGCCATCGAGGGGGACCTGGCGGTGAGCTCGAGGAAGCTTGGTCAGCTCGACCGGGCGCTGTCAGGCGTCAGGAGCCTGGACGATGCCGCGAAGATACTCAAGGGCGAGGGCATAGGCGACCCCTTCCCCGTTCTGCGCATGCTGGGCTACCGGGTTGTTATGAGGGGGCTCGACATGCGCGGCGCGTCGATAGAGCGCGCACCCTGAAGATGGCGAAGGGCGGCGCCGGCGTTCTCTGGCATGCTGCCATATCCTTCGCGATGCCGAGGGGCGGTGCATTAGCGCCTCTATAATATCGGTCTTTACGCCCATGACATCTCGGCTGAACCCATAAATTGGTGCTCTGGCCGGGATTCGAACCCGGGTCACTGGCTATCTTCGCCGGCGTTACTGGCTCGAAAGGCCAGTATACTTGACCGGACTATACGACCAGAGCACTTTGGTTTAAATGAAGCGATGCCTTTTTTATACTTTTTCAAGGGGTGCCAGCACCGCTTGCGGCGCCGTCCGTAGCGATCTGCAATAGACTGCAATCTGTCGCTCACTCGAAAAGTTATAAAAATGGGTGGCGGTTCAGATGATTGTCATGCGGGGGTTGCCAAGTCAGGTCAAAGGCGCAGGGCTTAGGACCCTGTGGCGAAGGCCTTCGTGGGTTCGAATCCCACTCCCCGCACCAATTTACGATAATGGGTCATGATGTGGAGAATGAAGGCAAGCCCACAGGCTTTAGTCGCGGGGGTGCGTCAGGAACCCCTCCTTGTCTTCCACACTTGATTATTCCTTGTCCAACTTCAGATAACTTCACCGCAAGTTTTGCCGTCCCGGCTTTTAAGTAGCCACATATCAACGAGGGGGAGAGGCGCTCATTCTTCATGTTTCGGTGAAAATTTAAGAACTAACCGTGTGCTCAACAGAATTCAAAAGTAGTGGCAACGCATTATTCTGCCTGATGGGGTGGTCGCATGTCTCTTTTGAAGAGAGCGATTGACAGTTATATGCTGAAGGTTTCTGGGTTAGACGTATTCTGTGATAGGTGCCTTAGGACTGAGAGATGGGGAGGAAGCGTTGTTTTAATGGTTGTCGATGCGGCCTTCGATTCGATTGGCTTGAATTACTTCACAGCGGTCGTTCCAAAGGTTGAGGAATTCAACAAAAAGTTTGTAGAAAGTGGAAGGATAAGCGGCCTCAAAGACCTGGCTGAGGCAGATATGGACGAGCTAAGAGAAGTGTGGAAGAATAATAGGTCATGGTTGGTGGCGAAGGGCGTGGCCTCTTACCTGTCAACGTCAACAAGAGGTGGCGAAAAGTCTGCTTTTCGAGCCTGGGCAAGTAGCGCCAGCCTTGAAAAGTGGAGGGATGGCCCGATTGGAAGCATTAAGGGAGTCGGGCTGGTCACGTTTCAGTATCTGAGGATGATGGGCGGCGTCGACACCGTGATGCCTGATAAAATCGTGAAAAAGGTGATAAACGAGATCCTTGAGAGCGCTGACGAGGAACCTGTGAATGATGACATGGAGTTCATCAGAAAGGTAGAAGAAATAGCTTTGACCTGTGGATACAGGCCAATAGAGCTCTGCTGGATGACGTGGCTTGTGCAGCCTGAAGGAAAAACAATGAGGATGGAAAAATACTCAGCTCTCCTCTCAAAGATTTGAATTGCTGCGAAACATAAATTCAAGTCTATGAATAAATTTTATTTTATGCGACTATAAACAATTGCATTTGATCAAGTTGCCTCGGCTCCGCGTCTTCAAGAGCAGAAAGCCCCCCCTTCTTGACCACATCCCTCCCAGCCTGCCCCGACCTCCGCAAGGGCTCTTGCCATAACCAGCCCAATAACTTGCAACTCCTGCCGCGACCCAATGCGCGGCACAAGGCTGGCTGGGCGCAATTCTAGAGCGCTTATATCGAGTCGAAGAATATCAATATTGAGACTGTGGTATCGATGAAGCCAAAGTATCTGCTCCTGTTGGTTCTACTCCTAGTCGCCTCCATCGCCTTTGCCCAAGGGGGTCTTTTCAGCCAGCCTCCCCAGGCTGAAACGCCAAACGACAACTCCTCCACCACGCCAATCCTGACGGTCCATTTCATAGATGTCGGTCAAGGGGACTCGATCTTCATCCAAGGGCCTAAGTGCGTCCTGATTGACGGCGGTGTTAGGGACAAGGGTGGAGCAGTCGTGAGCTACCTGCAGAGCCTGAACGTGACCAGGATAGACTATGTGGTCGCGACGCACCCAGACGCAGATCACATCGGCGGCCTCATCGATGTGCTGGGAAGCTTCAACGCCAGCTGCGCCCCAACAGTCATCGAGAGCGGCGCCACATCAGCCACCGTGACTTACCAGTACTATCTCTCAGCTCTTCAGGGTAGGGAGGTGATAAACGCATCTAGGGGGATGATCTTCACAATCAGCGAGGGGATCAATTTCACAGTCTACAGCCCAGTCCAGCCGATTGTATCAACCGACCTCAACGAGAACAGCGTAGTCATCAAGCTCTGTGTCTTCAATGTGAGCTTCCTCTTCACGGGCGATGCCGGATTTGCTACGGAGGAGGGGATGCTGGCCTCCAGTCTGGACTTGTATAGCAATGTACTCAAGGTCGGGCACCACGGCAGTGCGTCCTCATCATCTAACGTCTTTCTAGAGGCAGTTAGCCCATCGATCTCTGTGGTGAGCGTTGGAGCATCGAACAGATACGGACACCCTGCGCCAGAGACTATCGGGAGGATCACATCGGCTGGATCTGCAATTTACAGGACTGACCTGGATGGAACCGTGACAATAGCTACAGACGGGGATCAGCTTACGGTACGCACTCAAAAGTAGCCGGCGGTCGCCCTCTGGGATCGAATCAAGTGCCCTGGCTATTGTTACCGATGGCCTTACCCCTCGCAAGGGATGCCGCCATCCCGACGAGGCAGAGCACCGCGCCGCACGTCCGGCAGAATGTCGCGCCATCTGGCGCTAACCTCAGAAGAATGTTGTTTATCAAATTGGAAAAGCGCCGCACGTCCGGCAGAATGTCGCGCCATCTGGCACGCCAGACCGGCACTGCGGGCACGCCTTCCCGCCCTCTGCGGGGCGCGGCGCCCCAAACCTTGACCGGAACGCCTCGTAGTACGCAAGGTGCTCCCTGTCCCTTATGGTCACCCCATCCTCCCTTAGGTAGCGCGCCCTCTTCTCCGAGTACTCCACGTCCGCAATACTCGAACCGAAGAACCTCGGAAGGTCCGCCGTCCCGGAGCCCGCCTCGATCGGCGTCTTGGCGCGCCACGTTATCTCCCGCGGCAGCATCCCCTCGAACGCCTTCCTGAGGATGAACTTCCCGTAGACCTGCCCCGCCTCCTCGCCGACCTTGTATGCCGGGTCCATCTCCATCGCATATGCCGCGAAGTCTGGATCCAGGAACGGCGTGCGCGCCTCAATCCCCAGGGACTCGGCGAGCGGCACCGATGAGAACGTCATCACGCCCCACAGCCTCCTCAGCTGCGCGTCCAGCTCCTCCTTCCCTAGGTTATAAACAAAGCTATACCCCGCCATCAGCTCGTCGGCGCCGTCCCCAGTGAGCACCACATCCGCCCCGCCCTCCCTCGCCGCCAGCATGCCGGCATATATCGCCAGGCTGTTCCTCACCTCCATCGGGTCGTACGTCCTCAGCACCCCCACCACCTTCGGCACGAGCTCGAGGACCTCGGCGACGTCCATGCAGTGTATGGTGTGGCGGATCCCCAGCGCCTCTGCGACGAGCCTCGCGTAGCCGGCATCAGGCGAGGGGGAGCCCTTCAGTGCTACCGTGTACGCATCCGGTCTGGAATACCTGCGCGCGATCGTTGCGACTATGCTCGTGTCCAGCCCGCCTGAGAGCAGTATGGCTGTCCTCCCCCCCTCCAAGCCCCGGCGGACTGCCTGGTCGAGGAGGCGCCGGACCTCTGCGCAGATTGCCTGCATGCGCTCGCCGTTCTGCATCTGGGTCAATCCCCATTTCTGAGGGTCCTTCTCCTTCGATAAGCTGAGATCAAGCGCCGACTTTAGTGGGCTCCCTCTGCCTGGGGACCTTGACGACCAGGAACCTGAAATCCCCCTCGCCAGTGTTGCTCAGCAGGTGGGGGATGCCCTTCGGGCTCTCGATCAGCGTGTCCCTCTCCACCTCCTGCCTCTCGTCTCCGACCTCCACGACGCCCCTGCCCTCCAGTATGTAGAAGAAGACGTCGACGGGAGTGGTGTGCCTCTTCAGGGACTGCCCGGGCCTGAGCGACATGTGGATCACCTCTGCGTTCTCCGTGTCGTAGATGCGCTTCGCCTCAACGGCGTGGGGGTTTTGGAACGCACTAGCGCCTGTAACCTTGGTTGCCTTCATTAATTTGCACCTCCATCAATCTCTGCGCCCGCGGATTTAGGCTTTTTCCTGCACCGTGCGCCGCCATCCCGTCCCCTGCCGTCCCCCGGCGCCCCCGTCGAGGGAGGCCCGCGCCACTGCCTGCGCCTCCCCTCCCATTATTTTTATGAGCAAGCACCGCTGTATAGTACCTTATGTTAACTCTTGATAACTTGATAAAAGCGTACATCGGCGAGAGCCAGGCAAGGAATCGCTACACCTTCTACGCCGGCATTGCAAAGAAGGAGGGCTTCGAGCAGATCTCGGAGGTCTTCCAGATGACCGCCGACAACGAGAAGGAGCACGCGAAGACCTTCTTTGAGCTCATCCAGGATCTGAAAGGAAAGTCCAACCAGATCGCAATCGAGGCGATGGCGCCCCTTGTTCTGGGCAGTACCGCTGAGAACCTCGCAGCGGCAATAGCGGGTGAGCACGAGGAGTGTTGCAGCCTCTACCCAGCGTTCGCCGAGGCGGCAAAGAAGGAGGGCTACGAGAAGGTCGCAGCCAAGTTCCTTGCGATTGCGAGCGTGGAGAAGCACCACGAGGACCGCTACAAGCAGCTCCTTGAGCTCGTGAAGAGCGGCAAATTCTTCAACAGGGACGAGCAGATCGTCTGGGTCTGCCGGAAGTGCGGGTACGTGCACATCGGGAAGCAGCCGCCGAAGGTCTGCCCATCCTGCGGGCATGATACCTCGTTCTACCAGCGGCTCTGCGAGAATTACTGATTGGGGTGATTGGCATGAAGATACCTGAGAACGTGAAGAGCGCCTTCCACAGCGCACTGAAGTCAAGGCGCGTTGCTCTTGGCACCGCATCGAAGGCCGGGATACCGAACACCGTGCCTATAGGGCTCGGCAAGTTCCTGGACGACGAGACTATGGTCCTGGTCGACAACTACTTCCTGAAGACCAGGAGGAACCTCGAGGAGAACCCCGTGCTTGCCCTCTCATTCTGGGTCACGGAGGAGCGGGATGGCAAGGCGATAACCAATGAGGGGTACCAGCTTAAGGGGACCGCCCACTTCGAGGACTCGGGGCCTATCTACGAGCGGATGCGCGCGGACACCAAGGCGATAAAGGCAGAGTTCCCGGTCAAGGCAGTCCTGGTCTTCAAGGTAACGGACATCTTCGACGTTAAGGCTGGACCAAACGCCGGTAAGAGGATCGCCTGAGCCTGGCCCTCCATTTTGGATAGCCTGATCTGGGGATAAGAGGGGGATGCAAGACGTCAAAGCCTGGTGTGGAGTTCCAGAAGAGGGCAGGCCACCGCTTCAACCTAATAACAAGGTCGTTGCCGAAGGATGCCGCAAGCGCAGTCCAGGCTGACGAGCTGCTGCAGCGGCTCAAGCGGCTGGGGTATCCTGAAGGCATCGAGCAGCTGAAGGTTGACCTGGGCGCCCTCATAAAACGAGGCGAGATCTCCATCTCGGACGCCGGAGGCAAGGAAGCATACTACGTCCTGCCGAAGGGCATCTTCGAGACGCGCAAGAGGACCGCCCTGATACGCATCCACAACGTCGACATCAGCGAGGAAGACCTGGAGCTGCTGGAGCAGATCTCGCGGCGGGGCAAGCCGATATCCTAACCCTTCCTTTTTTGATTTAGCCGCTCTTGCCTCTATGTGCCAGCAACTGTGCCGTGCTTGTTGCACATGTAGCCGGCCATAAAAAACTTTATTAAAAACCCTCTTATATCTTGGCGAGAGGTAATCAAAGTGGTCTCTGTCAAAGTCGATCATGAAAAGTGCGACGGTGACGCTATCTGTGTCTCGATCTGCCCCACGAGCGTCTTCGAGCTGAAAGACAACAAGGCGGTCGTAGTGAGGGAGCAGGACTGCATCCTATGCATGGCATGCGTTGTCCAGTGCCAGACTCAAGCCATCGAGGTCAAGGAGTAGCCGCCTCCCATCCATTCCCCCAATCCCATCTCGTGTCATCTCATATTCCCATCATTTCTTTTGTTCCGCCTCTTCGCATCTTCTCTTGAGCATTCGCAGCCATCGGCTAGTGGGCATTCCCGGCAGCGGGGTCCTATGGGGCGGCATACCCTCTTGCCGAAGCTGACGAAGAGTTCGTTCACGTCCCTCCAGTCCTCCTTGGCGAAGAACCGCGCCAGCGCCTCCTCCGTCTCGTCCGGGGCCGCCGTCCTAGCTATCCCGAGCCTGTTTGCGATACGATGGACGTGCGTGTCGACTGGTATCGCCTCCCTGCCGAAGCCGTAGACGAGGACGCAGTTTGCGGTCTTCCTGCCGACCGCGGGCAGCTCCATCAGACCCTCGATGGTGTCAGGGACCATGCCGTGAAGGTCGCGGTCTATGATCCTTGCAACCTCGATTATCCTGCCGCTCTTCACGTTGTAGAACCCTACGCCCCTGATCAGCCTGGCAACCTCCTGCCTGTCTGCGGCGGCAAGCGCAGCCGGGGTCGGGTAGGCGCGGAAGAGCCGCTCAGTCGCTTCCTCAGTCCGCTCGTCTTTGGTTCTGTGGGAGAGTATGGCCCCTATTAGGACCTTGAAGGGGTCGCCCCTGCCACCGCCCCTGCCACAGCCGCCCCCATCGGCGCTGATCTTCTCCAGCGCCGTCCTCTCCCTATCACTGCCTTTATCATCGTCTCCAAGCGCTTTCCTCATGCCTGCGAGTATACTCTTGCCGTCCACACCCTCACCAGCAAAGCTTAATATGATTACATCCCCAGCTATTATTTGTGGATTTACAATGCCCGAGGATTTCAACAAAAACTGGCAGAAGCAGGAGAAGACCCCTGCCTCTGAACGCCTGAGGGAGCAGGTGGTGCCGCCCCCGCCGATGAAGGAGCGGCTCGAGACTGCCAAGAAGAAGCTCTCGGAGGAGATCACGCAGCTCAACCGCGTCAACGACAGGCTCAACCAGAAGGACAAGACCCTATACGCTCAGGTCGTGAAGGCATACGAGGAGCACGACAACGCCCGCGCCCAGTCGCTAGCCGCCGAGCTAGCCGAGCTCAGGAAGGTGGAGAGCCGGACGCAGTACGGCAAGTATGCCCTGGAGAGGGCTTACACTAAGATCGAGGTTGCCAAGGACTACGGAGAGCTGGTGGCAGCGATGGTCCCGGTGGGGCAGATCGTCAAGAACGTCAAGTCTGCGCTGGTGGACTTCCTGCCGTCCACGAGCAACGCCCTCGGAGAGATTGACGCCATAATGTCCGACACGCTAGTCTCCTTCTCGAGCCTGACCGGCGAGAGCCTGGCCATGGGTCCGACGTCTGAGGACGCAGAGAAGATCCTGAGCGAGGCCGCAATCGTCGCGGAGAGCAAGCTCAAGGAGAAGCTCCCCGGCTCCGACGTTGGCGAGCAGGTGCGGATGTAATAAACAAGCGCCTGCCTTCTATGCTGCAGCCAACCGCCGGGCTTTTTTTACAGCAGGCGCCATCTCATCAAGTGATTGTCAGCACTTCCCTGTCGGTCGTCAGCAGCGTGTGCTCCGCCTGCGCTATAGGCATATGCGACGCCTCGACGAGCGTTGGGTATTCGTATAGCGCCCTTGACGCCAGCATCGCGTCCGCCAGCTCCGCCCTCGGCGCGCCCTCCAGCCACCTCCTCGCGAAGGGGAGAGTCCTGTAATTGCCGTAGATGTGCTCGAAGAGCGCCCTCTGCCCCGGGTCTTTCGGCTTCTTCAGCTTCGCTAGGTGGAGTATGTTGCCGAGCCTTCCCTCCTGTATCACGCCGCGCGCCTCCGGGAGCGTCACGAAGGGCTCCAGCGCGTATATCGACCACGGCTGGAACCTGCCGCCGAAGCCCCCGAGCCCCTCGTTCACGTTGGGGATGCTGACCCCTGCGTGGACCGTATACTGCGATATCTGGTGCCCAGTGAGGTTCCTAATCGGCTTGAAGCCCATAGACCTGACGTACTTCTCCACCACTACGCCCACATCTGAGACCATCCCGCTGACCCTGACCGCCTGTATTGCCCTGGCGAGGGCATCCTCCGCCACTCCTATCATCTCCTCGTGCTCAGAGCCTACCGAGACCGTGACCGCCGAGTCTGCCAGGAAACCGTCGACGTGAGCCCCTATGTCCACCTTGACGAGCGACATGGGGGGGATGACCGTCTCGTCGCCCGGAGGCGAGGTGTAATGCGCGCCGACCTCGTCGATGCTGACGTTGCACGGGAACGCCGGCTCGCCGCCGAGCCTCCTGACCTCCGCCTCAACTCCGTTGCAGATGTCTATCGCCCTTGCGCCCTCGAAGACCATCCTCGGCGCCGCCTCCCTCACTGCCCTCACTATCCTGCCCGCCTTCATTATCTTCTCGACCTCCTCCTGCTCGAACACCATCAGCCCCTCCCCTCCTCCCTCACCACCCTCTCCACGTAGCGGGGTGGCAGTGGCGGCACGAAGACGCAGATGACCTTCATTGTCTCGTCCGAGTCGTTGACCAGCCTGTGCCTGACGCCGAGCGGTGCGAATACTGCCGTGTCCGCCCCTATGGGGCTCTCATTCCCCTCGATAGTCACTCTGCCCCTGCCGGTGACCACGAACATGAGCTCGCCACCCTCGGCGTGCGAGTGGTAGCTGGTCGAGCTCCTTGGGCTGATGAGCGACACTATAAGCGTGAAGTCCTTGGTGCTCCCATCCTCCGGAGACATGCAGACCTTAAGCATCCTCTCGAACGGCTTCGGCACCATTGTGCCCTTAACCTCCCAAGTGTTGACGACTGCCATGCGCGACACCTTGTTATCAATAGACCGATTAAGCTTAAAAACAGCTACTCCACAAGATGATTAAGTGATTCTTATGTCTGTCTTGGGCAGAGACCGCCTCATTGAACTCAACAAGAAGTACCGCATAATTGAGCCGTTCATGGAAGCGCTACTCGACGGCGATGGCTACGTCCTCACCGTGAGGGAGGACTGCACACTGCAGTACCTCGAGCACCGGAACGTGATCTCGAAGGAAGTCGTCTTCGCGCCGCCCGACCACGTGGCGCACCTCACCGCCAAGAGCAGGTACGGCAGGATGGGCCTCTCGTTTCTGAACGCCGCCAAAGTCCACAGCGGGTTCTGCGGACGACTTGCGCTTGAGATCGTCAACCTCAACAACGAGCGGCACCCGATCACGGTCAAGGCAGGCGACCCCTTCATGCACATCGAGTTCCTCACGCGAGAGGGGGCTCCATCGCCATACTCCGGCGAATACCAGTTCCAGTACATGTCAGCGGATGAGATAAACCTCTACGTCCCAACGATGCAGAAGATCTTCCCCAATTTCGAGGAGCTGTCGAAGGGATGGCTGAAGAACAAGCTGAACCACAAGACGACTTACTGAACCGGACCGCCCCGCCATCCCTGCCTTTCCGCCTCGCTTTCTTTTTTCCTTCCCTCCCCTCCTCCCTTTCCCCTCCTCCGTCCTCCAACCGCTTTTTATTTCCCCTCCTCGGTTCCCCTTCCCGCCTGCAAGGGGCACTCCCTCCCCCTTGTTTCTGTCTCTTATACACATCTC
>MAGU01000020.1 GCA_001717025.1 Candidatus Methanomethylicus oleisabuli
ACCTAGGAGGCCCTCTGGGACCATCCACCGACGCCCTATCCCCCGCCATATTCCCGATATACTTCATTGCTAAGACCCTCTTCGTCATAATGATCCTGACCGTCATGAAGAGCGTGTTCGCGCGCGTCAGGATAGATCAGATGGTCTCGTTCGCATGGCGGTACCTGATCCCTCTGTCGTTGGTCCAGATCATGATCACCCTTATCTGGAGGGCCGTCTGATGTCCATCATCCGCGAGGCATGCCGCAGCCTCTTCGGCAAGAAGGCCACGCTGGGATATCCGTACCGAGACAGGGGCAGCCTCCACATCCCCGACGGATTCAGGGGCAAGATGGCGCTCAAGCGGGAGCTCTGCATAGGGTGCACAATCTGCGAGAAGGACTGCCCGAGCTCCGCGATAACAATAGCCGTCGACCAGAAGGGGAAACGGCCGGTCTTCTATCTTGACAAGTGTATGTTCTGCGGACAGTGCCAGGAGAGTTGCCCTACTAAGGCTATATCCTTCACTAAGGAATTTGAGAACGCTGCCCTAAGCCGGAAGACGATGGAGGTCCGATGAAATGCGCGCCGACAGCTGCGTGTCGTGCAGGGGGGTGCCGCCATGACCGACGCCGTAAGCATTACGGTGGCAGTGCTGATAGTAGCATTTGCCATCATCGCCGTGGAGGTGCGTGACCTCGTCAGGATGGCCGCAGCGTTCTCGCTGATGAGCGTAATGGTCGCATTCGCATTCTACCTGATGGGCTCGCCATACGTCTCCGTCTTCCAGCTCGCTGTCAACGCCGGCGCGGTAACGGTGCTGTTCCTTGCCCTGCTCCACGTGATAAAGAAGAGGAGGCTCGAGTGACGTGCGCAAGACCGTCTTGAACATCGCAGCGATGGCGTCTCTAGCGCTCATAGCCGCGCTGTGCTTGTGCGCGTTCCCATCCATATTCTCGCTTGGTGGGCATTACGCCGGCGGCTCGTTTGAGTCAAGCCCGGGCTTCATATGGGACTACAGGGGCATCGATGTGATGGCTCAGGGCTTCATCGTCCTTGCAGCGACCGTAGCCATCTCCTCGATCTTCAGGGAGCACCAGAAGCCGGGCTCAAGCGAGCGCAGTGTAGAGGAGGAGCCACCGGAGGACATACCCTTTGGAGAAGAGGAGGAACTCTGATGGCTGAGGTTTTCACGGCCGCCGCCCTCGCCCTCTTCCTGGTCGGGATATACTGCATCATAACGAAGAGGAACCTGATCAAGATCGTGGTGGGTATGGAGATAATGACTGCTGCCGTCAACCTCAACTTCATCTCGCTGGCCTGGAACGGCGAGGTCGCCGATCCTCTGGCATCCTCGATAGTGCTCATCAGCATCGCCATAGCCGCTGCGATCGCCGCCCTCGCCCTCTCACTGATCATCAACGCCTTCAAACACACCGGAAGCGTCGATTCCAGGAAGCTGCGGAGGCTGAGGTGGTAGTGATGTCCCTCCTCGAGCCGCTCCTCTATCCGCTTATAGGTGCGGTTGCCATAATCGCTGTATCCTCGTTAGCGAGGGGCAGAGGCCTCCTCTACTGCTTGATAGCCGTGAGCTCGCTCACCGCCTCGCTTGCCGCCCTGTTGCATCTTTACACAGCGCTGCCCGTCGCCTTCACTCTTGATGGATTTCTGCCCCCCAACGGCGTGCAGCTCTACCTCGACTCGTTCGGCGCGTTCATGGCACTGCTCTTCGTCGGCATCGGCATATTGGCAGCGGCGTACTCCTTCAAGTACATGGCGGACGATGATGGCCTCGAGAAGTACTATGCGCTGCTCCTCCTCCTCGTCGCGGGACTGCTGGGCGTGGCAGCGGCCGGCGACCTCTTCACGCTCTTCGTCTTCTGGGAGCTTATGTGCATCTCATCTTACGCCCTGGTCTCATTCAGGAACTACAGGTGGGAGCCTGTTGAGGCTGGCTTCAAGTATCTCGTCATGAGCACAGTCGGATCCATAACCGCTCTGTACGGCATGTCGTTCCTATATGGCATAACGGGGACCCTCCATATCTCGGAGCTGGTCAGCCGGATGCCGGCAGTCGCGACCCCTGAGGGCTACTTCGCGCTGGTCCTGATATTCGCAGGCTTCGGCGTCACCTCTGCCATCGTCCCGTTCCACACATGGCTCCCGGACGCCCCCCCCGCCGCACCAAGCCCGGTGAGCGCACTCCTCTCCGGCGTCGTGATCAAGGCGGGGGTCTACGCTACCTTCCGCATCATGTTCACTATATTCAAGCCAGCATCGTACGACTTCGGGCTTCTGCTGATAGTCTTCGGTGCCATAACGCTCACCGTCGGAAACCTGCTGGTCCTGCCCCAGCGGGACATCAAGCGGTTCCTCGCCTTCAGCAGCATCGCAAACGTGGGGCTCATACTGCTGGCTGGCGGTGTCGCCGCTTACGTTCTACACGCTTACGATTACACTACCGCCGCTGCTATCGCATCCCTAGCCCTCTCTGGGGCGGCATTCCATATCCTGAACCACGCCGTCGGGAAGGGTCTCCTCTTCCTCTCCTCGGGATGCCTGATCCACTCGACCGGCACGAGGGACATAGCCGAACTTGAGGGGATAGCGAGGCGCATGCCGTGGTCCGGCGGCGCGATGTCTGTGGGCATGCTGAACCTTGGGGGGATCCCGCCGCTAGGCGGATTCTGGAGCAAGCTACTCATCATGATGGCGCCCGCCGCCCTCCTTCAGGATCCCTTGATGGCCGTCTGCGTCGCCGTGATGATCCTCAACAGCCTCCTCGCCGCGGGATACTATGTCTGGCTGACTCAGCGCTTGGTGTTCAAGAACGCACCTGCCAAGGCGATCAGGGAGGCCCCCTTCTCGATGCTCCTGCCCGTCGTACTGCTCGCACTTGCATGCGTGGCAATAACGCTGCTCCTGCCATCCGTTATCGGCTTCGTCAGCTCCGCGATACTTCCCCTCATGGCGTGATCCTCTATGGTCGATGTAACATACTCTGCACTGCTGCCCGCCGTCCTCTGTTGGACGATACCTGTAGCCGGCGCCTTCGCCACGCTCGGTCTATCAAAGGTCGGCGCACGCGCTAGGGACTATGGTGCCGTGCTCACCTCGATACTGGCCGCCATCTCGGCGGCCTCTCTCCTTCCTCTCCTGCCCAGCGAGGGGCTCCCCATCGACATTAGGTTTGATTGGGTAACCCTTCCCTTCTCAGAGATGCCGCTCTCCATAGGTGCCGGGTTCCTGATCGACCCGCTTAGCATAATCCTATGCAACGTAGTGTCGGTGATCGGCTCGCTGATCATGGTCTACTCCCTGAAGTATATGGAGGGGGACCCCTCACTCACGCGCTATTGGTTCTTCATGAACCTCTTTCTGGGCAACATGCTCCTTCTGGTCCTCTCAGACAACTTCGTTCAGATGCTCTTCGGCTGGGAGGGCGTTGGGGTGTGCAGCTACGCCCTCATCGGCTTCTGGCACAGCGACTCGAAGGAGGACTGGCTAAAATGCTGGGTCGGCGAGGGCAAGGAGTCCTGCCCGCCTTCCCACAGCGGCATGAAGGCCTTCATTATGACCCGGTTCGGAGACGTCTTGATGCTGATGGGCGTCTTCCTCCTCATAGTGGCGCTTGGGACCGCCAACTTCCTCGAGTTGCAGAATGGTGCCGCCTCGGTAGCTGGTCCCTACAAGTTCCTATTGCTACCCGCCGCGCTCCTCATATTCGGCGGAGCCGTCGGGAAGTCTGCGCAGCTCCCCCTGATGGAGTGGCTACCCGATGCCATGACCGGTCCGACGCCAGTCTCTGCGCTCATCCACGCCGCCACGATGGTCAAGGCTGGCGTGTACCTCGTCGCGAGGGTATTCCCGATATTCTACATCGCCCTCGTAGCAGACCCCGCCCTCATAACCTTCTTCCAGGTCGTCGCCTGGGTCGGTGCCCTGACCGCGTTCGTCGCGGCCACGCAGGCCACGGTCTCGACCGAGCTCAAGAAGGTGCTCGCCTACTCGACCGTCAGCCAGATCGGCTACATGATGCTAGGCATGGGCGTGGCCGGCACGGTCGCGGAGTTCTACATAGGCTATGCGGGCGGCGTGATGCATCTGATGAGCCATGCCGTCTTCAAGGCTGCCCTCTTCCTCAGCGCAGGCGCGGTCATACACGCCGTGAACTCGAGGTTCATGTACCACATGGGGGGCCTCGGCAAGAAGATGCCGCTCACGTATGTTGCCATGCTGGCCTCGTCCCTCTCCCTCATGGGCATGCCTGTCTTCTTCAGCGGTTTCTGGTCGAAGGACATGGTCCTCGAGTCGGCGCTGCTCGCCGGGCAGTACCCTCTCCTGATGCTTGGGCTGCTAACCGTATCTGTAACCTGCTTCTACACCGTGAGGATGCTCGGCTTGGTCTTCCACGGCAAGCCTTCGGAGCACCAGGCTGCTGAGGCTGCCGCAGGCCACCTGCACCTGGGGGATCCCTCCCCGAAGATGACCGTTCCTTACCAGATATTGGCTGCCGCGACCGTTGCCATGGGCGTAACCGGCTACTTCCAGCGGGAGTGGCTAGTCAAGCTCTTCGCAGGCTACTACTCCGGCATTTTTGCGCTCGGGCACATAGAAATCTCGGAGGGGCTGATGCCGCAGCTTTTTACAGCGGCGCTCTCTACGTTGTTCCTGCTCGCCGGCGCCGTACCTGCATACCTCATATACTTCCGTGGTCGAACCCCGCCCCAGTCAGGTTTGCTCTCGTCAATCCGAAACCTCCTATTCAGGCGATACTACCTAAACGCGCTCTACTACGCCCTCTTTGTGAACCCGACGATGTGGCTCGCCGAGCGGCTCTACAGCGCCATGGAGGTCGGTTTCTTCGACCGCCTCAACGCAGGAATTGCCGCAGCGGCTAGGTCGGCATCCTCGAAGCTCAGGAAGAGCCACGCCGGAGATCTGAACTACAACGTGCTCGCCTTCGCTGTAGGTTTGGCATTGCTCATGCTCATAATCCTAGTTGTGGTGATCTGGTGACTGCTATGACCATGGCGAGCTCCTTCCCAATCATCTCCGACGCCTCGATGCCAGTAGTTCTTATCGCGCTCCTCCTAGGGTCGCTCGCCGCCCTCCTCATGGAAGGTAGGCACCAGCGGGCGGCTGGCGCATTCTCGACCGCCCTCCTCGCCGCCCTCCTCGCCGCCACCATCCCCATGCTGCTTCATACCGGTGTTGGGCGCGCCTTTCCCATATTCGCTGCACCATTCGTAGGCTCCGCGAGCCTCTTTGCAGACGGGATGTCGTCCATACTCGTCTCCACGACTTTGCTGCTTGCCGCCGCGGTCTCGCTATACGCGACAAGGGGCGCGCCCCTCGCTCGATGCGAGGGAGGGGATGGGCACTCACCAAAACGTGGCTTCTTCGCGCTCCTGTTGCTCTACGTCGCAGGTCTGGTCGGCGTCTTCGAGTCGTCAAGCCTGATCCTCTTCTTCGTCTTCTTCGAGCTCATGCTGGTCTCATCATGGCTGCTCATCGGCCTCTGGGGCAGCGGCAGGAGCCTCGCCGCTGGTATGAAATACTTCCTCTACACCGAGTTCGGTGCGCTCCTCCTCCTGCTTGGGATACTCGCTTACGGTGGAGCCACTGGCACCATGGACCTGCTCGCAATGCAGCAGGCTCCCGAGCCGACGTCTGCGGTAGCCGTGGCCGTTGCGCTCATGGCTACAGGCGTACTCGTGAAGAGCGCCGCATTCCCAATGCACAGCTGGCTGCCGGATACCTACCACTCCGCCCCGACCGCCGCCAGCGCTCTATTGTCGTACTCAACAATTGCAGTCGGCGGGTACGCCCTCCTCAGGGCCTTCCAATCATTCGCCCCATCGGCCCTTGGCGATGGCAACTTCATGCTCATCCTCTCTGTGATCGGGCTCGTTAACATCGTCTACGGCGGAATAATCGCGATGCGACAGTCTGATATGAAGCGGCTCCTTGCCTACTCGAGCATAAGCCAGGTCGGCTACATGCTCATCGGCGTCGCCTCATCAACCTACATCGGCTCCCTTGGCGTCGTGATCTGGGCGGTCGCCCACGGCTTCGGCAAGTCCGCGCTCTTCATGATCGCCGGGATATTCAGGGAGTATGCCGGGAGCGATGACCTGTCGCGGCTCTCGGGGCTTGCAGGCAGGATGCCAGTGACCTCGTCCATGCTGCTCTCCTCATTCCTCAGCCTCGCCGGGATACCTCCTCTGCTTGGCTTCTGGGGGGAGGTCTTCATCTTCCTGGGGTACGCCTACTCCGCAGTGGGCGGCGCTCCAGATTATGCCCGCCTTGCCGTCTTGACCGCCGGCGTCATAGCGACCGTGATCTCCGCGGGATACGGCCTCCTTGCGGTGAAGAGGGCGCTCTACGGCGCACAGAACGACCTGTCCAAAAATGCGAAGGACCCGCCCGCATCCATGTGGTTGCCTGTCGTCTTCTTCGTCATTGCGCTCTGCGTCTTTGGCATATTCCCGTCACTGTTGACAGACGCCTTCTGGATCTACGTGCCGTAGCAACGATCGGCGCCGAGGCGCTCAGACCGTCATCGACGGGTCGTACTTGTACCTCTTCAGTATCAGGGACGAGGAGACCTTCGATATGCCCTTCGTCTTGTATAGAGTGTCCTCGATGAAGTTCTGCATATCCTGCAGTTCCGCGAAGAGGGCATGCACTATGAGCTCCGATGCCCCTGCCTCCTCGTATATCCTGGTGACCTCTTCGCACTTAGCCAGCTCGTTGGCTACACTCGATATCTCGGCAGGGGCGGTTGTTATGTAGAAGAGGACCGATACCGTCATGCCTGCGGTCTTGGCGTCTATCAGTGCAAAGAACCCCTTTATGTAGCCCTCCTTGTGGAGCTTGTTTATCCTGTCCCTAACCGCCACGTTAGAGATGCCAACCTGCGCAGCAAGATCACGGTAGGACACCCTCCCGTCCTTCCGCAGGGCGTCTATTATCTTCCCGTCCACGTCATCAAATGTCCGCATCTTTCCACCTTATTATGTTAAGGGCAGCACTATTGATTACTCGATATTTTTAATATAAAATATTAACGGTACTTACTTTTTTAAAAAACCATTCAAACGCTTAATTATTGCTTATCTCTCCTTCGCCATCATGTTCGGGGCGAGCTGAACCCCCCCGCCGTCCAATCCGAAACACAGGGAGCCGCGTCGGTCCAAGCCACCGTCAACAATCAACCTCGCAAAAGTAATCGCTCTACACGTCTGTTTATCATAAATGCACAGCAAACTCTCGAAAAGTATTTTATATTCTTGAAAGTTAGCATAATTCAGCTTTGGTGTTATCGATGACCCGGACCAACTCATCAAAACCCTCTTACATCCTTCCATTCGAGTCGTTAAGGAAAGACGACGTTGAACTTGTAGGCGGCAAGTGTGCCAACCTGGGCGAGCTGACATCCTTCGGCATGCCAGTCCCGCCGGGTTTCGCGATAACCGCGGAAGCTTACAAGTACCATCTGACAACAAACAACCTCCAAGGCGCGATCGCAAGCGCCATCAAGGAGATGGACGTTGCAGACAACCTATCCTTGGAGGCAACATCCGCCAAGATCAGGGCAATCATAGAGGGCGCCCCTCTGCCGAAGCCATTGGCGTCAGAGATAATCGACGCTTACCGGTCGCTGGGGGAGAAGCTCAAGACCCGCAATCCCGTCGTAGCGGTGAGGAGCAGCGCCACCGCGGAGGACCTGCCAGGTGCGAGCTTTGCGGGGCAGCAGGAGACCTTTCTATTCGTCTCTGGCGAGGAGGCACTGCTGAAGTATGTGATAAAGTGCTTCTCGTCTCTATACACGCCGAGGGCAATCGTTTACCGGAAGGAGAAGGGCTTTGATGACAGCAAGGTCTACCTGAGCGTGGCTGTGCAGAAGATGGTCAACTCCAAGGCAGCCGGTGTCATATTCACGCTCGACCCAACCACGGGCAACCGCGACATCATCGCGATCGAGGGTACGTGGGGGGTGGGCGAGACGATCGTGCAGGGCCGCGTCAGGCCGGACCAGTGGGTCGTCGAGAAGAAGTCACTCAAGATCATCGAGAAGAACATCTCGAATAAGGAGAACATGGCAGTCAGGGCGCCGGCGGAGGGCGGCGGCGGATTACTGAACGAGATCAAGGTGCCCGATTCTATCAGCGGCTCCCCATGCATAAGCGACGCGCAGGTAATCTCACTCGCAAAATACGCGGTCGCCATCGAGTCGCACTACGGCGTGCCGATGGACATAGAGTGGGCGCTCGACGATGACGGCCAGACCATATACATCGTGCAGGCGAGGCCAGAGACGGTGTGGGCCATGAAGGCGCAGCCAAAGGAGGGCGCAAAATCAATGAGCGGCGATAAGAAGCGGCTGCTAAGGGGCGTTCCAGCCTCTCCTGGTCTGGTGGCGGGCAATGCGCACGTCATCCTCGACGTCTCCTCCATATCCGAGTTCCAGACCGGCGAGATACTCGTCTCCGACATGACCTCGCCAGACTGGGCACCGGCAATGCGCAAGTCTAAGGCCATAGTCACCAACAGCGGCGGCAGGACGTGCCACGCCGCGATCGTCAGCAGGGAGCTAGGCATACCCTGCATAGTTGGCACGGGGAATGCTACGTCGGTCCTGAAGAACGGCCAGCTGATCACAGTGGACGCGACACACGGCATGGTCTACGATGGCAACATCATAGGCCCTGAAGAGAAGGTGACGCCCGTCGCGCCGATCATCCCTAACCTGACCGGGATGTACCCTGCCTCCGGGACCAAGATATACATGAACCTCGGGGAGCCTGACATGATCGAGAGGTACCGCGACCTCCCGTTCGACGGGATAGGGCTCATGCGGATAGAGTTCATAATCTCGGATATAATAGGCGAGCACCCTCTCAGCCTAATCGAATCGCACGACGAGGAGAGGTTCGTGGACAGGCTCGCCACAGGCATAGCGAAGGTCGCAAGGGAGATCAACCCGAGGCCGGTCGTGGTCAGATTCAGCGACTTCAAGACGAACGAGTACAGGCAGCTCAAGGGCGGAGAGAAGTTCGAGCCCCACGAGGCGAATCCCATGATCGGATGGAGGGGCGTGAGCCGCTACATCTCCCCGAATTACGCCCCTGGCTTCAGGCTCGAGTGCCGTGCCATAAAGCGGGTTCGGGACGAGTGGGGCCTGAAGAACGTCTGGGTCATGCTGCCATTCGTCAGGGCGACGTGGGAGGTCGAGCAGTGCCTCGCCCTCATGAAGGAGGAGGGGCTGCAGAGGGACCGCGACTTCAAGGTTTGGCTGATGGCAGAGATACCCTCTATAGTCTTCATGGCAGACGAGTTCTCCAAACTATGCGACGGATTCAGCATAGGCAGCAACGACCTTACGCAGCTGACGCTTGGCGTTGACAGGGACTCGCCGATACTCCCGTCTCAGGACCAGAGGTACTTCGATGAGCGCGACCCAGCGGTTATGAGGGCCATGGTGCACCTCATAAAGGTGGCGCATGAGCGCGACGTTACCGTGAGCATATGCGGGCAGGGGCCGAGCGTCTACCCCGAGATGAGCGAGATGCTGGTGAGGGCAGGCATCGACAGCGTCAGCGCAAACCCCGACATGGTAATCTGGACCCGGAAGGTTGTGGCCGGGGTCGAGCGCAAGGTACTCCTGGAGTACTCCATCTCCTCTTCCAACAAGAACGGCAAGATGGACTTCTAGCGCAGGTCGCGTGGGCAGCCGCCTGCTACCCCTCCCTCTTTTTCACCCTTATCCTCAGCCATTCGCCATGACCTCGCTTGGCTCCAGCGTGGCCCGTCCTTCTCAGCAACTTCCACCCAAGTCATATCCCACATCGTATTGTCCCCAATCGTACCTTGTCCAACAAGTTCAGCCCCGCCCCGCCCCCTTCCTCCTCTCGCCCATTTCACCCTCTAGGCGACTCCACCCCGCAATCGACGAACTTGCCGCAGAACCTCCTAAGCTGGGCGAGGCACCTGACCCTGCCCGCGCCTGGGGCGCCTGGAACGCCGTAAGCCTCGCAGACGAGCAGCCCCCGCCCCCCAACCTTGGCCAGGAGCGCGTCCAACTCGTAGAGGGCTGCCCCTAGCGCCCTGGCGTGAGCCCATCCCTCGGCTGCCCCGGCACTGTTGGCTGGGTCGATCACAACCAGCTTGGGCATGACCGCCGCCACCATCCTTGGCACCTCGGCGATATCGAGGAACACCCCCACCGATGCCGTCTCCGGCATCCCGCCGGTGAGCGAGTCCAGCCACGAAAGACCGCCAGCCCCCATGCAGAGGTAGAGCGCCCTCCCACCACCCCGGGCGAAGCCTATGAACGCCTCCCGCGCCATCCGCCTTGCTACCGCCATGTCTCCGACGAGGGCTGCCATCGTGCACTCGAGCCCACCGGGATCGGGAGCAGGGGATGCCGCCAGAATTCCCGCTGCGCCGCCTCCGGAACACTCCTGCTCGGGCGAATCACTCCTCCTCGACATCGACCACTCCCCTCTCAGAGAGGGCCACGTAAGTAGACCACTTCGGGTGCTTCGGCGAGTCTATGACGTTCACACGCGTGCGCCCCTTTGACCTCTCAAGCCAAAGCCTGAACGTCGACCCGTGAGCCACCACGTTGCCGCCCGCTGGCTTCATCGGCTTGACTCCTGGTATGACCTCCGGCACGTCGAGTATCTGGTTGGTCACTAGGACGATGGTGTCGTGGAGCGTCGTCAGCCTCTGCAGCTGGTGTATGAACGCGTTGAGCCTCTGCTGCCTCGAGACAAGGTTCTCCCTGCCTTGGTATTCGTTCCTGAAGTGGGCGGTGAGCGAGTCAACGATAAGGACCTTCACGCCCCTCTCCCTGACATAATCCTGCGCCAGCCTGAGCCCCTCGAACTGGTGGTCCGAGTTTATGGCCCTGAAGCCGAAGACCCTGTCGAGCGCCCTGTCGTCCTCTAGCCCTATGCCCCTTGCGATCTCCTCGAGCCTCTCCGGCTTGAACGTGTCCTCCGTGTCTATGTAGAACGCCGCGCCGTCTAGACCCCCGCGGTTGGGGGTGAGCTGGACCGTGAGGCATGCCTGGAGGCAGATCTGGGTCTTCCCTGTGCCGTAGGCGCCTATCAGCTCGGTTATGCCCGGCTCAAGGCCGCCGCAGAGCAGCCTGTCGAGGTTCTTGGACCCAGTCGTCAGCCTCGGCATCGTCCTCCTCCTCTCCATATACTCCCTAGCGGAGAGGACCTTCGGGAAGACCGCCTCCCTTGCCCTCCTGGAGACCTCCTCGGCTTTGCCGTCGGAGAGCTCGCTCAGCCCCTCGAGCTCCCTCGCAGAGAAGGCGGCCAGGTCCCTGACGGTGGATATCCCCGCCCTCCTCAGCTTCTCGGCGGTAGCCGATCCGACGCCGGCAAGGTCCTCCAGCTCCTCCACCCCATCCCCCGGCTCCGCACCGATCATGGCTGCCTGGTCTGCATCCGGGCCCCCTTGGCAAGCTGGACCAGCCTTCAGGCGGTCCCTGCCTCCGCCTCCGTTGCCTCCTACTCTCTCGCCATCCCCCCTGCCTTCAGAGCCCATCCCTGACCCTCCTTATGCTGTCCATCGCCTCGGAGAGCAGCCTCCTGGCGCTGCCGCCCTCGACCGTCCTCGACGGCAGGAGCCCCTCCTCGGCGCTCAGTATCTCGGCGAACTCGTCTGGCGCGTACCGCTCGTCAAGCACAATGGTCTCCCTTCCATGCTTGCCCCGCAGGAACGCTGTCCTGCGTATGTTGCCTGAGCCATCGGCGGCGACCTCGACCCCAACCACGGCGTCGCCCTGCCTGCCGAGGCTCCAGTATATCCTGCCCTCAGACATCTGCTTCACTCTCATCTACAAACCCTCCATTATCATCAATCTCGGCGAGTGCCCTCTCCCCTGCCTTGGTCAGCCTGTACCAGTAGGTCCCGGAGCCGTCCGCCTGCTCGACTATCAGGAAGCGCTTCTGCAGGGCCCTGACGACCCTCCTCAGCGCCGCCCCGCTCCGCTTAGCGACGGCGTCCACCGGTATCCTCCCTCCCCTTATCAGCCTCAGCACCTCAACGGCGTAGACCAGCGTGCGCCTCTCTGCGAAGATGCCCTCTAGCAGCGTACCGCCATTAGCGGGTGCCTGAAGTGGCTCAGCTGCCTCGCCGAGGGACTCCATATGGGCGTCGACCTCCTTGTCTCCGACATCGCCGAATGCAGTCTCGCTGAACTCGAGCAAGGCAGGCACGCTCAGGCGCCCGACCTCCGCTAGCGCGGTGACCGATCCGCGCCATCCATAGCCCGTTGCATGCGTTGGGGAGCCCTGCCGCCCAGGTCGCCGCTGCTCTTCCGCCTCAATCGAACCGCCGCATTCTATGCGGGACGTGGCGCAGTCCGCGAGCCAATCCGGGACCGACTTGGCTGTCGGCGCAGCCAGCAGCGCTGCTACCACTCCGCCCCCTCCCCCGCCTCTAAGCAGCNGCCTCTAAGCAGCTCACCCTCAATCGCAAAGCCGAACTCGCGGGACGCTCCCCTGGGGATGAGCCAGTCCGCCCTCTCCACAGCTATCATCGTTGCACCCCACGCCTGCGCCCTCAAGAGCGCCGCTACCCCGAGGAGCGCCTTGCCCCTCGGCTCAGGCACGGCAGAGAGGTCGACCGACCCTGGGAGGCTGAGCTTCCCCCCCGAGTCCGCCCTGATCGCCATGCCCACCGTCCCTGTCTCCAGCTCCCAAAGCACATGCCTGAGCGCCTCGATCTTGTAGCCCTCCCTTGGGTGCGCCTCGGCCTCCGCCTCCAGCAGCCTGTCCCTTATGCTCCTGAAGCTGGGGCACCCGTCGCCGCCGGCGTGCGCCGCCTCAAGCGCCTTCTCCAGGTATATCCTCTCATCCCTGCTCAGCCCGTAGAACTCCTGCACTGCGGTCGCCGCCACCTTCGCCGCCCCTGCCGCGAACGGGCTGAGCGCCGAGTGACTTCCGACCCTGTGGACCCGGAGCTGCGGGGCGAACCTGAGCAGCGGTCTGAACGCCCCGGTGAAGTCTATTATCAGCGGCACCTCGCCTGCCTCGACCGCCCTGAGAACCATCTCCCTCATCACCGCAAGCCTGGCGCATCCCCCGCCAGTAACGAGCGCCCTCAAGAGGTCCCCGCGCCCTATGACTGGGCGCTTGCCGCCTGCACCGGTCAGGAACCCCGCCTGCACCGGTCCGCATCCGCACCCGAAGAGCCCCTCGAGCTGAGCATCGCCGTTCAACGTCAGCTCATCTCCCCCGCAGCCACGGCCTCGGCTATCTCCTTTCCCCTCAGCGCCTCGGCCCTGAGCGTAGGCGCGAGCCTGTCTATCATCCGGCAGGCTGTTGCGACCCGCTCGGTCGCCTCTATGCCCCTCGCCCTGATGTCTATCTGCAATGCGCCATCCCCGCCGCAGTCCACCGAAAAGACTATTGTGCCCTCCGTGGCGCAGAGGCCGCCTGTTCCTATCGCTCCGCCTCTCCCCGCCCCTGCCCCCGCACCAATGTACCTCAGCGATAAGCAGACCTCTGCAGACGCCGCCGTGAGGTACCTCAGCGCCTCCTCAACTGCCAGCCGGCATTTCTCCTGGGAGCACGAGCTGTCCGAGACCCTTATCGCCGACAGCAGCCTGCAGCCAGCTCCTGACTGGGTCGCTATGAACGGGGCAAGGCCAGATGCAGAGTAGTACCTGCAGTCGACGCCGTGCTCCTCTAGTCCACCGCCGCCGCGCATTCTCAGCATGAAGATCGCGTCAGACACCCTCAGCCTCTTCATTGCGGCCGAGAGCGCACACCTCGCCCTGCCGATTGCTCCGGTCTTCCATACGATGTATGCGCCGACAAGGGCTGCGGTCCACGGCACTGCTAGAACGATAGCCGCTACGACGAGCCACCTCAGGAGCGGGCTAACCTTGGCCATCAAACCCTCACCGAGCCAAGCTCGCCCCGGCGGAATTTAAGCAATTTTGAGACTGGCGTCGAATCGACCAGCGTAGAAAAACCGAATCTGCAGATGCGGGCACAGGCGCCTCATGGCAACTAGTCAGACCTCAGTAGTGCTTAAAAAACGGAGGATGCAGAATAAGCTATGTGGTTTGGGATGCAGTGCGAGAACAGGGAGATCATGGAGGCGCTGGGCGACCGGACGCGCTTCTCAATAGTCGAGGCTCTCTCAAGGAAGCCGATGTCGGGAGACGAGCTCGCTGAGTCGGTGCAGCGGGCACGTAGCACAGTGGAGTCCCACCTTGCCGTACTGCTCAGGCTCAACCTTGTGACTAGGCGCTTGGATGAACGTACCTACTACTATGAAGCGACACCTCTGGCCAGGCATTACACGGGAATAGCAAGCGGCTCCGGAACGGCTCCCGAAACGCCGGTCGCCGCCGCCTCATCTGCATCTGCATCTGCATCTGCCTCTGAATCTTCATCTTCATCTGCATCCACGGTCGAGAGCCCCTTCCTTCGCTCGTTCAAATTCCGGAGCCGCATCATATCGATCGCTGCTGCGGTAGTCATCGGTGCGATCTGGCCGCCTCTTAACGCGCTGATCCCCATCTCCATCCTGGTGCCTGCGCTGACGCTTGGAATGCTAGCCGCGGTGCTCCAGCGCGACACAAGGGGCACTATAAACATGGCGGTGATAGCCTCGTTCTTCACCTCAGTCGCCTCCTACTTCATGATGGAGGGTGCAACTCTGATGACTGTAGGCGTCCTCTTCTTTGCAGTCCTCACCATTATGGTCGCCGGCGGGCTTGCGGCATTCCTATTCACCCGCATGGTGATGAGGCGCATGACGCCGCGGGTCAAAAAGTGATGCTGCGGTACGTCCAGAGTGCTGCGAGCGCATTCCTAAACGATAAATAAAATATCGAAGTTTAGATATAATGTATTGACATATCTTGAGTGTGGTCTACTATGTCCTTCTCGAAGACGCTTGAAAGCATGACTAAAGAGGAGCTGATAAGGTATGCCGAGCTCCTTTCGAAGAATATGATGAGCCTAGACGGCTACTGGTTCTTGGGGCTGGAGGAGAAGTATGGTTTGGGCGTCGCTATTGAGCACGACAAGGACGCATGGTCAAAATTCGCGGTCACCGAGGCCAGGCGCCTCAAGGAGTTCCTTGGCATACGGGACGGGTCGATCGACGACCTCCAGAGGGCAATGCGCCTGCTTTCCTTTGGAACGACATCCGGCATCGAGACCGCTATTACGAACGGGCGCCTAGCGGTCACAATAACGAACTGCCGCCCGCAGCGCGCCAGGCTGAAGGCCGGCAGAGGGGAGTTTCCATGTAAGTCGGTTGGGATGGCACACCTCTCCGCATTTGCAAAGGAGATCAACCCGAGGTTCAAGGCGAGCTGCCTGAAGTGTCCGCCTGACTCGCACCCGAAGGAGTACTGGTGCTCTTGGGAGTTCTACCTAGAGTGACCTCGAGCCGCCAACGATTAACATCGCGACCATGAGCGGGTGGATCAAGACGAACTCCATGCCCGACCGGTGCGTTGCCGCCGTGGGCCTGAGGCCGGTCCCAAGCCAGAGCCGAGCGGAGGTAGCCGCCATGTCCGCCCTTTTCGCATCAGCCTCCCCCTTTCTGCCTCTGCCATGATGTGCGCATGCTATCAGGGGAATACGCAGCAGCCGTCCTTCCAGACCACCTCTATCCCGGCAGCCACCGCTGCCCGCTCTGTCTCTTGCGAGGGGTTAGCTATCCCATCGTAGCCGAGGTTTACCGCTATCCTCTCATACTTCTGTCTTTCCGCTCCCCTGCCGTGCATACAGCCTAGCGTGAGGTGGCAGTCCAGCCTATCCCGCGCGTACTCCATCACCTTCTCTGCCTCAGCCTCGTCTGGAGCAGATGCCCCATCCGTCAGTACTAACATGGCGCACGAGTCAGGACGGGCCTCCGATATTATGTCGACAGCGTGGTGCTCGCCCCTGATCTTGCCCCTGTCCACGCCTATCAGGACGTGGGGCGCCAGGAGGCGCATCGAAGACGCCCTCGCCGATGCCATCGCCCTCCTGTAGTCCGCCACAGACCAGCGCCCCCCAAGGTACTCCCTTATCGTCAGGTCGTCGCCGATAACGTCGATCAGTATAGCGTCGACCCCCGCCCTAGCAAGCGCGGATATCGTGGCGTCCTCGATCACCCCCGAGTGGACCTCGACCTTAAGGCCGGTCCTCTCCTTCCCCTCCCTGATCGCGTCTACCATGCCGTCAACGGGCAGCCTCCCCCTCCTCGTGAAGCCGCCGCTGATAAGCACGCATGACGCCCCCTCCGACTTGGCCTTGTCGAACGCCCTTATCACGTCCGGCGGCATAGTCGCCCGCTCCATGCTCTCAAGGTACCTCCCCTCGCAGTGGGGGCAGTTCAGCTCGCAACGCCCCCCCGTTATCGACACGGCGAAGACCGCCGGGGACGGCCTGTAGAATTTTATGGAACGGCTCACTCGAGGCACTCCTCCACCATCTCTATGATGTCTTCACTCTTAAGACCGACCAGGGTCACGCCGCCTGTCGCGCTCTCAACCGTCCCCCTCACCTCAGAGATCGCGGCGCCAATCAGCTCCCTCTCGACCTGCTCTAGCCCCTCCTCCGGGTGCGCGAAGAAGTCGCCTGTTATGCTGACCGCCGCTATCCTCCCGCCCTCGGAGACAACGGTGACCTTGACCAGCTTCCCTCCCTTGCCCTTCCTGACCACCGACCTCTCCAAGCCATCACCTCCTGAATAGCCACTCGACCGACCTGTAGCGGTCGGCAAGTGCCTGCGCCCTGCACAGCTCCTCGCCGGTCGGTTGCCCGGCGTCGAGCTTGCACCCGAAGTTTTCCTTGAACCGCCTCTTCACCGCCCACGATAGCTCGCCGCGGGTCACCCTCCTGCCCAGCTCCCTGCTTAGCGTCGTCACCCGCTGGGCGTGAGCCGTTATGCCCCTCTCGCTGAGCTTCACGCTGTTGGCCCTGAGTGCGCCTAGTAGCCCTGCATCGATGTCGAGCAGGAGGGTGCCGTGCTGCAGGACCGCCCCGAACCTCCTCGTCTGGGCATTGCCCGAGACCTTCCTGCCCGAGACCTCGATATCGTTTATAGGCTTGAAGCACGCGGGGGCGCCGAGGTCCCTCAGCGCCGATACGATCGGCGAGCATATCCTCATGTAGCTCCCTTGGATGTCTTGGGGGACCGCCGGGTCCATGTCGCTTACGGCGAAGCTGTACGTGAGCTCCCCGCTCGCGTGAAGGACCGCGCCCCCGCCAGTGAGCCGCCTCACTACGCTTATCCCCTCCGCCTCGCAGAAGTCAAGGTCGACCTCCGCCTCCACCTCCTGGAAGTAGCCTATCGATACTGCCGGAGGATCCCACCCGTAGAGCCTCAGAGTCGGCGGGCTCCTCCCCGCCCCGACCGCCACCGCTATCGCCTCATCTAGCGCCATGTTCTCAGCCGCATCGCGCACGGTGTAGCTAATCACCCGCAAGCGATCCAATGATCTCACCCGCCATCCTCCGGAGCGCCTCCTCTTCAGGTCTCGCGGGGAAGTTGTAGAGCGGTCCTGAGGCGCGCTCATTGTAGTACGGTCTGTTGCAGCCGGGGCACCCCCTCACTATGAAAATGCCGCCATCCGAGAGCGCGTCCCGCAGGGCTGCCCCCCTTATGCGCGCGATCGTGCCCCCGTTGCCGAACTCGAAGCCGCCGCGCACGCCCCCCTCCACTATCAGGTGCCTCGCGAGCTGCAGCCTCCTGTAAGACGCGATGCTTGGGCGGCTCCATCCATACATGGGTGTTCCCCTGACCGGTGTGAATGCGAATAGCGACGGCACGACCCCCATCTCGGCAAGCTCGATAATTGCTTTCACAACGCTCTCCTCGCTCTCGCCCAAGCCGACGATTATATGCGTGCCCACCATCCCCGCGCCGAATACGTCCACCGCCTGCCTGAGCCCTTCCATTATCTCCCCCGCCTCCCTGCCCTTAATGCGCGCGCACAAGCCCTTGTCGGCGCAGTCGAGCGGTATCGTCACGATCTCGGCTCCAGCCCCTCTTAGCTCCAGCAGCTCCCCCCTGGTGAGGGGCGGCGTTGAAACCGAGACCGGGAGCCCCAGGTGCCGGAGCCTCGATACGACGTCCGGCAGCGCCCTCCTCACCGCTGGCTCGTCGGTGCACTGGACGCAGACCCTCTTGATCCCCACGCCTGCCCCGGCCCGCCCTGCCACGTCTGCGAGGGTGAACTTCAGCCACTCCACCCTTGATATATGGGCGGGGTCTCCTGTTGACTGGGGGCAGAAGGCGCACCTGCCCCTGCACCCGTCACCCTGCAGAAGGAGGTAGAGCGCCGTCGGTGCAACGCTGGTGATGCCGCGAACGAGTCCCAGCGCGACAGCCGAGCCGTAGGAGACCCTGATCTTGTCGATCATCATAGCAACGCCTTGACGCTGAGGGCTCACGGGAAAGGCTCGGCCTTCTCCCATAGCAGCTGGAAAGAGTCCCTGAAGACGCTGACGATCCCTTGGTTATCTGTATAGCGGGGCCTGTAGTATATCTTGCTGCTCTTGCTCTTCTGCGCCCAGACGAGGTATACCATCTCCTTGGTGTCGGCGATGGTATACCTGGTGTGCCGCCATTCGCATTTGGCGTGGCGGACCTCAATGCCCATCTGCCTCATCTCCTCGACCCTGTCCTTCACCACCTCGCCGTCAAGCAGCAGCAGCACCTTGACCGAGACCCTTCTACCAAGGGCGGTGATCAACTCCTCTCTGACCTTGTTGAACCAGCTGAACTGCTCGGCGAGTATGCAGACCTCCTCCCTCGCCCGCGAGATCACCTTCACCGTCTCGAGCTCCATAGCCGGCAGGCCGTCTATCAACCGCCACATCTCATCGAGCCTGACGCCGAGCCGCCTCTCTGAGTAGATCGGCTCTAAAATCTGCTTCAACTCCTCCACCCTGTTCTTAAGGTCTGCGAGCCTCAGCTCGCTGTCGGTCTCCTTCACGATGTAGTATTTCTGCAGGAATGTCTTCGGGGAGACCGGTAAGATCTTGTTGCCGCCCTCCTCGATCGCGCCATACGACAGGAGGTGGCTTACCGCACCATCAAAATCCTCCTCCGGCAGCTTCGCCCTCTTCATTAGGTCTTCCTTGCGCGTCTCGCCGAACCTGACTAGTAGCTCGTACACCTTAACGTCGTCGTCAGTAAACCCGATTGCCTTCAGTTTTGAAAATGGCATCTGCGCCCCTCCCGCCATCTGCCCTTAACTTAAGTATTTGCCGAAGAGCAGTTAAACCTTTTTCGGCCGGTCTTGAATTGTGCGCAGTTATGGGCGGCTCCACATTAACGGTTAAACGCTTGTCCTCTGGAAGACCCCCTCAGTGCCTACGGAGCATCGGATTTCGTCGCATCCCGGTTGTTGCGCCATGTGACCCCCTCCACTTCGCATCGCATCTCTGCCTTTCGGCATGCATAGCGCCTAACTTGCCGCTTCCTCCGTGCGCGCGCCAACAGCGCAAGTAGAAATATTCAAAAGCATATTGTTTAATTTATTAAATGAGATTAATTATGTTCAACGCCCCCTCCGGCACCATGCAGATACAGGAGCGCGTGCACGTCGCGCCTATCGGCTTCGAGATTGACCGCGTCGTCCTCCCCTTCCTTGCCATGAAGGGCGAGCGCCTGCACCTGATCTTAAGGAACGGCAGGAATGCGAGGGGGAACAGGTGCGTCAGCGAGATCAGGAAGGACCTGGAGGCGAACAAGAAGTCGTACGAGATCCACCAGGTCGACCTCGACCTATTCCAGATAATCTACACGTGCCGTAAGATCATAGATGACGAGCTGAAGAAGTGCAACGCAGTCTTCGTCAATATGTCCTCTGGGGGCAGCATACAGGCCGTCGCCTGCCACTTCGCAACGATCACGTTCAAGTCAGGCGTCTCCGCCTTCTACGCCTACCCTGAGACCTATATCGAAAAGGTGAACCCGATGCGCCCGCAGGCATCCGCGGGGCTCTCTAGGATAGAGCTGATGCCACACTACTCTATCACCCTCCCGGACGATAGCGAGATGCTATTCCTCCGTATAGTCGCCGAGTCCAAGCTACCCAGCAAGAAGGTGCTGCTGGAAGAGTGCGAGAGGGCAGGTCTCATCGCCTCTACCGGCAAGTCCAAGCCATACGGGCACGTCGTCCTTGAGAACCGCTTCATCAAGCCCCTCGCCGACAAGGGGCTCATAACGGTCGAGGACCGGGGCAGGAGGAGCCGCGTGCGCCTTACAGAGAACGGCAAGAACACCCTCCACATCACCGGCTGGGTGCCGCCGGTGAACCAACGCTGACCCATCACATCTTCGCCTGCGACCGGCAACCCCCCTTAAATGGCAAAGTTAAAGAAATTAAATAAATCAATCTTAAATATACTGGGCACCGAGTCCACTATAGATGAGCACGGGCAGCCTAGGCTGCCCAAGGCGGGTGCTGAATCATGGTCAATATAACGGTCTTCGATGGCGCCTCGACTATAGGGGGCAACAAGATTTACCTGGAGGAGTGCGGAGAGGGCGTCTTCCTTGACTTCGGGCTGAACTTTGCGCGCTACGGCGAGTTCTTCAAGGAGTTCCTGACAGAGAGGGACACGCGCGGGATTCACGACCTCATACACTTGGGCATGATCCCGCGCATAAGCGCTTACCGGGAGGACCTCATCCCGTCGGACCTAGACACCTCCTCCTTCAGGAGGGTAGACCCTAAGGCCGTCCTCCTGAGCCACGCCCACATAGACCACAGCGGCAACATATCGCTCCTCGACAGGTCTATACCTGTCGTCGCCTCCGGGGTCACCGCCGCCATCCTGAAGGGGATGCGGGACACCGGCGCAGCCGGCATGGGGGAGGAGGTCGCCTACATATCGCCCCGCGTCAGGAGCAGCGAATACGAGGGGCAGGTCCTCTCCTCAGACAGGAGCATGCCCTACGTCGGGCGGGACTTCTACTGCACGGACTGCGCCGAGTCGATCTCTGAGTTCATGCGCTGGAGGCCTGGGCAGTCGTCGAGGAGCGCCAAGAAGCTCGAGCCGGGCAGCATACAGGACCTGAGCGAGCTGAAACTGCACTGGGGCATCGAGGCTTACCCCGTCGACCACTCGATATACGGCGCCACAGCCTACGTCCTGAGGGGCGAGGCCACCGTCGCATACACAGGCGACATGCGCCTCTCAGGGAGGAACCGCGGGCTCACGAAGAAGTTCATAGAGGGCGCCAAGTCTGCCGACGCCCTGTTATGCGAGGGGACGAGGGTCGGGAGGCTGCACGACTCGAACGTGACCGAGGAAGAGGTCATGCGCAACTGCCTCGCCGCCGCAGAGGCGTCTGAGAAGCTGACCGTGGCAGACTTCTCGGCTAGGAACTTCGAGCGGCTGGACATGTTCATAGATATCGCCGAGAAGACCGGCAGGCGCCTCGTGATAACCGCAAAGGATGCATACCTCATCCAAGCCATCGAGTGCGCCGACGGGAGCCGCAGACTCGACTCCGGCGCCATAAGCATCTACCGGGAGATGACGCCCGCGGAGAGGAAGTGGGAGTCAGAGATGGTGAAGCAGAAGTGGGGGAAGCTCTATGTTAAGCACGACGAGATCGCCAAATCGCCAAGGGACTATATCCTCTGCTTCTCGCTGTTCGACATGAAGCACCTCCTGGACATAAAGCCGGACGGCGGATCATACATCTACTCCTCCAGCGAGGTCTTCTCGGAGGAGCAGGAGATCGACTTCAGGAGGCTCAAGGCGTGGCTCGACCGCTTCGGCTTCAGCGTTTACGGCTTCCACATGGAGAACGAGAGAGGGGGCGCTTTGGCGCCGAGGTTCGAGCCCGGCTTCCACGCCTCGGGGCACATCTCTGCGGATGAGCTCGTCAGCGCCATCAATGAGATTAACCCAGGCAAGATCGTGCCGGTCCACACCGAGAACCCTGCGTGGTTCAGGGAGCGGTTCGGCGATAGGGTCGTGCTGCCGGAGGAGGGTAAGACCTTTGCCATCTGATCAAGCCGCGGCCACCGGCGGTGGCAGGCCGAGGGCTTACATCACGATGCTGGGCAGGACCGTCTGGGCGCTCGCCAACGCCTACCACGCCGCGCTGATGGAGCGGGGCTTCCTGCCTGAGCGGATCTGGATATTCACCGAGGAGCGCTACCGCGTACCGCTGGATAAGGCGGTCTCTGCGGTGACGCTCCTCTCCGAGTCGTTCGACATCTCGCCCGCGGTAGAGACATGCATCGTCGAGGAGGCGGACTTCCTCGGCGCCGGCATGAAGGTATCCGCCATGGTCAGGCGGCTCAAAGCGGAGGGATACGAGGTTGCGCTCGACGCCACCCCTGGGAGGAAGCCGCTCGTTGCCGGGGCGCTCGTCGCCCTCGCAAGCGTTCCCATAGACCACGTCTTCTACCTCGGGATCAGCAAGCTCGAGGGCGCGTCGAAGCCGTATTTGATGATCCCGTTCCAGCAGCAGCGCCTCCACGACTTCTTGGAGGCGGCGAGGAGGGGTGACGAATGCAAGTAGCGCAAGAAGCGACCGCGACGGAGGACGAGCTGCAGATACTGCTCAACATATACGGGGAGGGGCCGATCGAGGCTACCTACCCCTTCACGAACACCCCTCTGCTCAAGGCAAGGTCGGAGGGCGAGGATTACAGGATAACCTTGGCATGCGACAAGGGGTGCTTCGATAGGATTGCGCGCCCGCCTGGGCCGCTCGCCGACGAGCTGCCTTCGTTCAGCGACATCACGGAGTGCCTTACGACGAGCGGCATCCTGCCATTCGATAACCAGCGCGAGGCAACCAACCGGATAAACCAGCTTCGCGGGCTCAGGCGGAAGGTCTTCTTCTGCGTCGACACCAATCTCGTCTACCGGCACTTCGTGTCGAACTGGAGGCTGGTCGACCCGAGGGACGTGCTCCTGGTGAGCACCGTACAGAACGAGGTCGAGGCGCAGCTCAACTACAAGTATGACCGCGACCAGCTCTTCTCGCTCAAATCCGTGGTGCCTTTCGACAAGCAGCTTGTGGAGGGGCTCTTGAACAAGCGGATGAAGACCTCGAGGAAGGCCGCCTACTTCGCGATGAGCGAGCTTAAGCACATCAGGAACGGAGGGGCGCTCATTGCGGACGCCCCGGGGCAGAGCGGCAGCGACAAGGAGGCGAACGACCTGCTCATGGTAAAGGCGCTCAGGCAGGTCGAGAAGGAGCGCGCCGTCTACCCTGTGATGCTCACGGCTGACAGCATGATGACCACGCTATGCGATGCCGAGGGCATCGAGTGCATCTACCTCAAGATGCCGCACGATGCGATCGGGGCAGCATGCGCGAGCCCTGACAGGCTGCGCTCGCTGCTCTTCTCGCTCGCCGCCGTGCTGGGCGTCGTCAAGGTCAACTCCGTGCTGATATACTCGGAATATCGCGGCAAGGACACTCTTGAGATGCTGAAGATATCGTTCCTTCACAGGGAGACCATGACAGAGTTCACCAGGGGCTTGAAGATATGCAGGGAGCTTTTGGCGCTGGGGATAGACGGCTGAAGGCAGTCGTATTCGACATGGACAACACGCTATTCGAGTTCGTGGATGCCCAGGTGGCGGCATGCAAGGCGGTGGTCGATTCGATTGGCGCCGGGAACAAGCTCGATCTCTTCGACCTATTCCTACGGGACGAGAGCGGCTTCGAGGAACACCGCAACATCGCCGACTACCTGAGGAGCCTAGGCATATACGACGAGCCGACACGCTCCGAGTGCTGCGCGGTCTACGACAGGGCGAGGCTGGCCGCATTGGAGCCATACTCTGGGATTCGGAGGTGCCTGAGCCGCCTGCGCCGGATGGGGCTCAAGCTTGCGGTCGTCACGGACGCTGGGAGGGCAAACGCTGAGGCTAGGCTCAGGAAGACGGGGCTGCGCCGCTACTTCGACGTGGTGGTGCCGCTGGAGGAGACAGGGAAGAGGAAGCCTAGCCCGGATCCGATCAGATTAGCGCTGGAGCGCCTCGGCGTCGGTCCCGCGGAGTCGCTGCTGGTGGGGGACAGCCTATCGCGGGACGTCGTCGCAGGGAAGGCGGCAGGAATGGCAACCGCACACGCCGCCTACGGGGACAAGAACTTCAAGGAGGGCGGCATGGGGGCGGTAAAGGCAGATTACGTCCTGGACGGAGCCGGGGACATATGCGCGCTGGTCAAAGGCTTCGTCTGAATTCCGCTGGGGGCTGCTGTTTCTGCTCCTGCCATCCCTTCGCGTATGCTGCAACGAAGGCAGGAGTCGAGGCTATCATGAGCTTTGACCGGCACTTCGACAAGACCGACCTGCCTAGGGTCGAGCCAGCGGACGCCTTGAGGCTGGCTGGCATTGCAGACGCGGACCGGCTGGCAAAACGGCGCGCATGATATAATGCCTGCCCTTCGTCAGACCGGTTGGATGCTCTCGCGAAGGACGGGCCACAGTCGGGCTGCACGCCTGCTCTGCACTGCCCTGCGCCGCAAACTCAGACGCTGTCGCCCTGCCTCCGCATCGTCCTCTGGACCTTTACGCTTATGGGGTTCTCTGCCATAAGCCCGTACTTCGGCGCTGTGCTAATCACATGCCTGTCATTCGACACAACTATGGGGAGCCTGTTGTCTATGGCTGTCGCGATGAGAAATCCATCGCCGAGCGGGATTCCCTCGCTCCTCGCTACAGCGATGCCCCTCATCGATGTCTGCGCTACCTTCAGGCTCTCCACGACCGCGCCTAGCTTCTCTAGCACGGACTCTCTGGGTCTGACGTGGTAATACCAGACCAGAGCGTTGTACGCTTCGATCACCGTAGTGTGGCAGATGCTCGCCTCGACTTCACCGGCAACCGCCCTCTTCATGAAGCCCCATGCGTCGCCGTGGGCGGGGCTATCGTCGTATAGCGCGTAGGAGAGGACGTCTGCATCGATGAGTCTCATTCCTTAGCACCGCCAAACTCGTCACGGATACAAGCGAAGTCCATGCTCGCCCTCTCTGCGTCGCCAGTAAGCCTCATCCTCTCGATCTGCTCGACCGTATTCTGCCTATCTGCCGCAACCCGGAGCACGATCGCATCCCTGCCCATAAGCTCGGCTTTAAAGGTCTTGGCTCCTATGATCCTACGAAGCTCTGCAGGTATCGTCACCCTGCCCTTCCCATCCATCTCGGTTATGTATCCCACGCCCACCGCCCACTCCCACTCCATCTAAATAACTACTGCCACTGGCTACGATATTAGCCTTGCTGGCCCTGCACTGCTGCGATCATGCATCTCCGCACTGCAGGCGGACGCCGGATATTGGATGCCTGATGCACCGCGCTGCCTATCAAGAGCAGCGAGCCCCGGCAGTAGGAGGGCGTCCGCCTCCCGCTCAACTCCTGCCAACCACGCACCAGCAAGACTATTCGCGTGGAGCTCCAAGGCATTAAACTTTTTAAAAAAATTAAACTCGCCATGCTTAATATTCGGGCAGGCGCCATGACTGCTGGTGACGCAATAATTGGGGCTGCTTGACGACTTCATAAGGATGCCTCAGGGAATCACCGTCAGGGAGTGCTACGCGAGGATCTACTCCTGGCACACCCTCAACGGCGCCGAGGCGATAAAGACCACCTACGGTCGCGAGGACGGCTACAGCCGGGCTTACAAGCGGCTGCTGGGCAAGCTGCCGGTGCCGGAGCTGGCTACCGATGCCGACATGGACTTTGTATTCGGGCAGGCGATCTCCGGGCTCATGGAGTGGGCATACCACCTGAGGGACGGGCACGGGATAAAGACCGCCGCCTATGCGCACTATGCCCTTAATCTAGAGTATGGCTCCGGTTGGGGGAACGGCGAGTGGCGGGAGAGGCTCAAGAGGTCTTGCCTATACGGCGAGTTTGGGGAAAGCTTGAAACTGTAGAAGATTGCCTCGCATTGCATTCCATGCGTGCCCTCCCCTCCCCTCCCCCTCCCATCGGAGCGCGCCGCCTAATTGTGTAGCCTTCAGACAATCAACATTTTTTTCAGATAATTTTACTTATTTCATAAATATGTTGCTCTATCGGATGAATCATAATGGGCACCTGAGCTCGGATCAAGGTGAGGAAGAGGAACGCCGTCTATACGCCGCATCGCATTCGAGATGAGCGTAAGGAGCGTTGTGCACAGCGGGATATGCTGTGAGGTTGTTGAGACGCCTGATGCATGCTCGGGCGCCCTCAAGCTGGCGTCTCGCTCAGGCACCGGGGCCTCATCGGCTGCCCCCCTCATATACCTCGATTCCACACTACTGCCTCAGGCTACTGACGGTGGACGATGGGCTTGGCTTGCTTGGCTTAGGCGCTTTATCGCATGCATAGCCTTTGCGACACCCTCGTCTTCCCTGACCGCCTCCGAGCGCTGGGCGAGTGATTTTTACCTTTCCTCTTTCATACATACGGATGGGGCCTGATTATGGGCAAGGCGACCGGAGGGAAGGGCAACGGCGGGATGGGCTACGTCTGCGCCGGCTGCGGAAGCTTGCTCTTTCGCGGCGATGCCGCGGCGGACTCCAGGACTGGGCGCCCCACCTTCACCGAGGCAGTGGAGGGCAGCGTCGAGCTCGTCCCTTACACCCGCAACGGCACGAACCTGACCTTCATACGCTGCAGGAGGTGCGGGCGCCTCATCGGCCAGCTTGCCGATGAAGGGTCTGACCGGCATGCTATCCGGCTCTGCGTCAACTGCGGGGCATTGGGCTTCGAGCAGAAATGATGTCGCCTGCGCAGAGGCAAGTGCCGCGGGCTTACAGCGGGGCATCTGACGATAAATGAGGTTGCCGCCCAGTTCATTATAAACAAAAACGGAAATTGAAATTTAGATGGGGCTGGAAAGGAAAATGAAGAGAAGACAAAAACAAAAAAACTATTTTTTCAGCCGCCTAAGCCCTCTTCTCTGCTCTGGTATGCTACTGGGCTTGGTTTAGCTTAGTACCTGCGTGCAGGCCTCTTCTTTGCGTAGCACTCGCGGCAGTATACCGGCCTCTTACCGTCCGGCTTGAACGGAACCTCGCACTCCTTACCGCACTCTGCGCAAGTTGCCTTGTACATCTCTCTACTCGCCATTCTCTTTCACCTCTTATCCTATGCGCCGTCGGCCAACTAGGCTCCCGGAGCTATGCGCCCTATATAGATGCTGCCTATTTAATATTCTGTTTTAAATGCCTCCGGATTAAGCGAATTAAACACATTAAACTGGTCACCCTTAAATACCTAGAGAGGCATATTTGGCAGCATCCCGATCGGTGCGGGCGGCTAAATTGAAATGGGGGTGCGATGGAGGACGGCAGACCGGATCTTAGAGGAGCTGCTGGATGGGCTCTCGGATGCCCAGAAGGCAGCCGTCACTGCTCGGAGCCCATACGTCAGGGTGATAGCTGGCGCGGGCGCTGGCAAGACAGAGACGCTTACGAGGCGCATCGCCTACCTGCTGCTCGTCGAGCACGCAGAGCCGTCATCAATAGTCGCCTTCACGTTCACCGAGAAGGCTGCCCAGAGCATGAAGAGCCGGATATACCACTTCATAGCCGACAAGCACGGACCTGTGAGCAGGCTCGGGGAGATGTACGTCGGGACGATACACGCCTATGCCAAGCGCATATTGGAGGACCATCCCAAGTACGGTAACTACGAGCTGCTAGATGAGAACAAGGAGGTCGCCTTTCTGAGCAATCATAGCTGGGACATGTTCCAGGGTTCCGGGCGGATAGCGAGGATGGGCGAGTTCCTCCAGACCTTCAAGATGGCGCTCGACGAGATGCTGGGCGACGCCGTGCTCGAGGCGGGCGCACCGGAGTTCTTCAAGCTGAAGAAGAAGTACGAGGAGAAGCTCGAGAAGCACCGCCTTCTAACCTTCGGGATGTCGATAAAGCACGCGGTCGAGGCGCTCAGGGAGCGACCACCTGCCGGCGTGAAGCACCTCTTCGTAGACGAGTACCAGGACATAAACCGTGCGCAGGAGGAGATGATAAAGCTCATCGGTCGGGGCGCGAGCGTCTTCGTCGTCGGCGACCCCCGGCAGAGCATATACCAGTGGCGCGGGTCGGACGAGAGGTACTTCGAGACCTTCGCCGAGGACTTCGCGCCTTCCGAGACGATCACCATAACCGAGAACCGGAGGAGCGCGAGGTCGGTCGTGAGGGCTGCCAACCGGTTCGCCGGAGGGCTTGCCGCCAATCACCCGCCAATGGTCGCCGTGCGCGAGGACGATGGGCTCGCCTGCCTGAAGGAGTTCGCCGACCAGGAGGGGGAGGCGCGGTGGGTGGCTGACCAGGTAGAGGCGCTGATTGCTTTCGGGGCGCTGAAGTACTCCGACATCGGCATACTGATGAGGTCGGTGAGGAACCAAGCCGAGCCCCTCATTCAGGAGCTGAAGCGGCGTAGGGTTCCATTCGGCTTGGGAGGCGGCATCGGGCTCTTCAGGCGCGACGAGGTCCAGGCGATGGCTCGCATCTTCTCGTGGCTCGCCGATGGCGGGCTGTGGCCGGAGCCGGCGGGCGCGCGCGGCGGCAGGATGCTCGAGGGCGACGCGCTGCTGAGGAGCGGCCTCCAATTCTGGCGGGCGGCGGCGGGGGAAGTTCCGGCGGACGCCTTGGAGAGGCTGCGTGGGATAAGGGATGCGCTATACGACAGAGGCGCAGCGGCAGCGGATGCAGGAATGCCGCCGTCAGCTTCAAAGCCAATGGTTGACGCAACACCAAAGGCACTTCCCGCGCCAACACCAGCTTCAACAGCAACATCATCGCCAACGTTTGCGTCAAAGGCGGCCGCGGAGCCATCTGCAGGCGCACCTAGGGGTCGGGCGAGGGGCTATGCGAACTACACCCAGCTCTACCACGCCATCCTAAACGCCCTCGACTTCAAGGCCCTGGACTACCAAGACCCAAACGACGCCGCCGTTATGGCAAATTTGGGGAGGTTCCATGTGCTGCTGACGGACTACGAGTCTGAGAGCCGGAGGAATGGCAGCAGGCAGGGGTGGCGTAGCGCGCTGAGGGGTCTGAACTGGTTCATGAGGACGTACGCTGAGGGCGCATACGAGGAGCAGCCAGCCGACGACGTGCGGGGGGTGGACGCCGTCAAGGTGATGACTGTGCACCAAGCGAAGGGGCTCGAATGGCCCGTCGTCTTCGTCATGGGGGTTGGGAAGGACCGGTTCCCGCTCCCGGTAGAGAGGTGGGCTAAAAGGCGCGGCGCTTGGCAGGGCGGGGATGGCAGCGGCGGCGGTGGGGGCGGAAACAGATGGATGGGAGTGCCCCGAGGGGTGTTCGATGCAAAGAGGTACGAGGGAGGCATCGATGATGAGAAGCGCCTCTTCTACGTCGCCATGACCCGGGCGAGGGACATCTTGGTCATCACTGGGGCTGGAAGGTCGAGGAGCGAGTTCGTCGAGGCGATCGAGTGGGAGCTGGAGCGGGTCGATGATCTGAAGGCGGCGATGGAGAGGAGGAAGATTGCTGTGAGGGTGCCGCCCAGGGCGGAGGAGATGCAGTCCTTCGCAGCCGGGGAGCTCATCCGATACAGCATCTGCCCGCACATGTACCTGCTGGGGAACGTATGGGGGTTCCAGCCGGAGCTCGACGTCGCGATAGGCTTCGGGAACGGGCTGCACTACTGCCTCAAGAGAGCTGCTGAGGCCGTGAAAACCGGCAAGGACCCGGTGGAGGCGGTGCGGGAGGCGGTCGACCGGTGCTTCCACGTGCCCTTCGCCGATGAGGCGACCGCGGAGACCTTCCGGCACTCGGCGAGGGAGATGCTGGAGGGGTTCGCCGCAACGCACGTGCAGGACCTGCAGAGGATAGAGGAGGCAGAGTACAGGATAGAGTACCCCATGGAGAACGCGACTGTGGCCGGTCGGGTGGACGTGATAATGAGGGATGGCGATGTGCGGGAGGTCCGGGAGTACAAGACGTCGGACGAGGTCGTGACGCCGGAGGAGCTGGCTGTGCAGATACGGATTTACGCGCTTGGATTGGAGGGGGTTGGGAAGCCGGTCGGGAGGGCGTCTGCGGCGTACCTGAAGGAGGGGCGGGTCGATGAGGTGGGGATCGGCAGGGATGAGCTGGAGGAGGCGAAGGGGGTCGTGAGCCGGTGCGTCCGGGGGATCGTTGGGAGGAGGTTCGCGCCGTCGCCGATGGGCGGCGTGGGCGAGACGATGAGGCGAGATGAAGATGGAGGCGGCGGCGAAGAAAAGAACTGCCGGAGGTGCGACCAGAGGGGGATATGCCGGTGGCAACCTTTTAAATAACTATCATGAAATAAATGGCAGTCATTCTCAGACAAACACTAATTTTGCAACTCATTGCTCGTTTTAAAATTTAACGAGGCTAATGATGTAGTGGACTGTAATCACTCAAATTTAAGTCAATTTTTTTATGATGAATGTGCCCATATATACGACATGCTTTGTGGACGTCCTCAATGAGAAGACGCTGTTATTGACTTAGGGCGCAAAATCAAAACGTGGAAACTGTAAACTGAAAAAAATTAAGTATAATCCGACGTCTGCAAGGTCCGCATAATTGAGCACCAAAAATAAGCTCAAGTCTACATAACTTACTTAACAGCGGTGCATCTGCTTACCTTAGAAATCTTTCGCTTCTCACGGGAGCATGTCTTTCCTACTAACATATTGCACACCTCATCACAGGACAGAGTGGTGTTGGTGTGTCGGAAGAGAGGAACCTTGAGAAGCTTCGCAGGTGGTGCATAAGAAAGCACGGGCAAGGATGGAGCGTTGTATACATATCCAGCCATGCACAGGTACCATTGAGGGCAGTCTATTGATGGCTCGAGAAGCAGCGCAGACACGGCTCGGTGAAGGAGAGGAGCAGGGCACCCAATACCGTCCACAGCGCGCCGGCAGCGAAGTCTCTTGCATATCTGCCGTCCGGATGCTTCTAAAGCACTTTATCCTCCTAGTTGATTAAGCATTTCATGGCACTGTGGTGCCTCTTCAAATACCCTTTTTCCGACGACTTCCAGATGCGGCGCATAAACAATCTTTTTTATACCTTAATTATCGCTAGACCAAAAAATGGCGCCTTCCAAAGTGGGATAAGCAAGGCAAACGCCTTCCCATGCGGGGCGCCTCCTCCCACGACCTCCGGTAATTTATAAATAAACCATGCAGCACCGTCTTAACCGCTGATAGCGGGGTGTGACCTTTCATTGGACCGCATTCTTATCATAGGCCCGCTGGAGCCGGGCAGCCCCTTCAACAAGCTGCTCCAGCCCCCATCAGGCGGCTCTCCACCTGCCGCGGAGCTGCACTGCCCCTATGGAGGGGACCGCCCGGGGCTGCGTGAGGCGATAGGGCGCTCGCGCATAGTCGTGCTGGCCGGCGACCCCGCCAGGTCGAGGGCGGTGGCAGACGACGTGTGGCACCTCCTCAGGCAGAAGGTCATCCTGTCGACCGACGAGATGATGACCATCGAGGCGCTCAGGTCGATGTGCCCCCTCTCAAAGGTGGCTCGCGGCTCCTTCTGCATCGCCGGCGACGTCGACCGGAACCTCCTGCTCCTCTCCGCAGACGGCTCCCTCTCAGGCGCCGAGCTGGAGTCCCTGCGCGCTGCCCTCTCACCACTCGGCGAGATCCTGACCGTCAATGAGGCGCTCCTCGATGTTGCCCTCTCCGAAGCCAGGTCAGCTTCTGCCGCAATATCGAACCTCCTCAGCGAGCTGATGTCGTCCTCCCGAATAGACCGGGATGTCTGCGAGTATCTGCTGGGGTGGGTCCTCTACGGGGTCGGCGACGCCGCGATAAAGGGCAGGAGGCTCGATGTTGCCCTTCCGCCGCCGGGCCGATGATCAGGCCGCCGCTGGCTGCGGAGCAGAGGTGTTAATTTTATATCCAACCTGAGGCATTACCAAACTCCGATCCACAATGACTGAGGCCGTCCACAGGGAGGCGCGCCGGGGTGTCACCTGGCGCCAGCCCGCCGTATGCGCGGCCACATCTGTCTTCCGGCCATTGTCATGCTGATAGCGGGGTGTCACCTGGCGCCAGCCCGCCGTATGCGCGGCCACGATGGCAGTCTGCACTGCCCTCGCGATATGGGCGGTCGTTGCCGCTCCGGTCGCGCTCGTCCCAGGCATCTCTGGTCTCTACATCGCCGCGGCGGTCTACGTGCCCGTGGCGCTCTGGTTCGGCATCTGGGGGTGCGATGCGGGATACTTCAGCTGCACCTTCATGGGCCTCTACTTCGGGATGCCCCTAGACTTCGTTATCGTTTGGTCCCTTGCGGACCTCTTCGAGGGCTTGCCGCTGATCATCTACCGGCGCTTCAGGATCAGCCCCGCCGCCCAGCTCAGGAACCCCAAGCGGACTTACGCCCTCGCCGGGCTCCTCGCGCTGAACGTAGC
>MAGU01000002.1 GCA_001717025.1 Candidatus Methanomethylicus oleisabuli
CCGCCGAGGCGCTACTGCGGTCGTTCCTCGAGAAGTGTTTTGGGAGCGGTATGAAGGTGGCTGCTGAGTGCATACTGATGGCAACATCCGCTGGTGCCATACCTCCATTCGAAGCCGTTATCGGCGTTGGCGGATCCCACTCTGGCTTGGACACTGCAATCGTTGCCCGATCCACCTACACAAGCAGGGCGCTCTCAGACGACCCTGGTAAGTGCTTCACGATAATGGAAGTCTTGGCGATGCCGCGTAGGAAGTTCTAGCAGATGCGCGGCGTGGGCTCGCCGAGGGGCGCATTGACGATCCTTCTCCCGCCTACAGCCGTCCTCATTATCACATACCCCTTCCTCTCACTGCCGACCTCGCCTACAACCGTGGCGTCCTCGCCATATGGCGCCGCCTTTATGGCTTTAAGGACGAGCTCCGCGTCCTCCCTCCTAACCCCAATCGCTGCCCTGCCCTCGCAAGTCAGCTCCAGCGGATCCAATCCCAGCATTTCGCACGCGCCCCTGACCTCCTCCCTTATGGGGATCTTATCCTCGTCAATTATTATGCTAGCCTGTGACCTCTCAGCCATCTCGTTCAACGCCATTGCAATACCTCCCCTTGTGGGATCCTTGGCGGCTGTTATCTTGCCTGCCTTCATGCCTTCCTGCATGAGCGCCCATAAGGGCGCAGCGTCAGACTTGATTGAAGTAGAGAAAGAAATCCCCTCTCTTAGCGACGCGATCGCGGTTCCATGATCTCCGATCGGCCCAGTGACTATTATCTTGTCCCCATTGCGGAGCCCGGAGTCTAGTATCAAATCCCCACGTGGCACCGCCCCTATCCCCGTTGTTGTGATCACCATCCCGTCAAGCTTCCCCTTCGGCATAACCTTGAAGTCACCATGTATTATCGCCATGCCGACCTCCTCTGCCACTTCGTTCATGGACCTCACTATCCTCTTTAGATCGCCCACCTCGAATCCTTCCTCGACGACGATGGTGTCAGTGATGGCTAGAGGCTGTGCCCCCATCATGGCAAGGTCATTCACGGCCCCGCAGGCGGACAGCTTTCCGATGTCCCCCCCGGGAAAGAACAAAGGGTCGACGGTATGCGCATCAGATGATACCACGACCTCGCTATCCCCAAAGGGTATCGAGGCGCCATCGTCGAAATCATCCAACCCGACCCCCCCCTCGACCCTTCTCTTTGTTATGTTGGCAAGGATTGCTGACCTGATAATCTCGTTCATTATCGTTCCGCCTGCACCATGACTCAACTGGATCTTATCTCTCAATTTACTATGCACCATCAGGCGGTTGCCCCCGCCATAATTTCATAAAATCTCTCAAAAAACTTATATTTGTATTTATTTTATGTAAGATGTTCAACGTGAGGGATCATAATGAGCTACTTCCAGGGCCGCGATAAAAAGAAGCCTACTGGCGGTCGAATCCACGCAATGAGGGAGAAGAAGAAGAGCGAGCTTGGTTCAGTCCCAACCCAGACTACTATGGC
>MAGU01000021.1 GCA_001717025.1 Candidatus Methanomethylicus oleisabuli
AAGATGATGCTTGAGTGGCTGGGGGAGTCCGATGCTGCATATAGGATGGAGCAGGCGGTTCTGGCAACGCTCAAGGAGAAGAAGGTAATTACGCGCGATATCGGCGGCACAGCCGGAACGAAGGAGATGGCATCAGAGATAGCCAATAAGATCCTCAGCAACCGCTGAGGTGGCTCATTTTTTAATTTTTTCAGCCGATATGCTATTGCATTTATGAGACCGATTTCCCTAACGTTTCGTGTCGTCGACATCTATGATTCCATTTGTCGTGATTGCGAATATGCACTCACTCTCAGGGTGCAACGGCGAATCGATGATCTTTGCAACTCGGCGGTTCTCCTTAGATTTCCTGAGCCAGATCCTGTAGGTCGAGCCGTGTGCAAGAATGTTTCCGCCTGCAGGTTTATTCGGATTTCCGAAGAATGTGTCCGGCGTTGACTGGATCTGGTTTGTGAGTATAACGGCTAAGTTGTGGATGTCTGCCATCCTTAGGAGCTGGTGAATGTGGCGGTTCAGCTTCTGTTGCCTCGGCGCAAGTGCCTCCCTGCCGGGATACTCAGACCTGAAGTGCGTAATGACAGAGTCAACGATCACCAGCCTAACGTTGTTCTGAACGACGAGCGAGAATGCCTCATCTGCGAGGAGCATCTGGTGGTCTGAGTTGAACGCCCTTGCGTAGATGATGTTGCCAAGAACCTCGTCTGGGTTCAGCCCTAGCCCCTGAGCAATTGATACCACCCTCTCTGGCCGGAATGTTCCCTCGGTGTCAATGAAGAGCGCCCTTCCGCCCAGCCCGCCCTTCTCCGGCGGCAACTGGACGCTTACGCAGAGCTGGTGGCAGAGCTGCGTCTTTCCGGAGCCGAACTCGCCTATCAGCTCGGTTAGTGCTTGGCTTTCGATGCCCTTGCCCAGAAGCGAGTCTATAGACTTTGATCCGGTCGTGATGTAGCCAATATTCTGCCTCTTCGAGAGTACGTCTTTAGCAGTTGTGAAACGGATATTGAGCAATGATCTTGCGTTCTTTGTGATCGAGCTTGCCTTTTCTTCGGTGAGGTCGGCGACCTCGACCAACATCCGCGTCGGAGTTACCGCCAGCGCCTCAACGGAAAGTATTCCAGCGATTTTCAGCTTCTCAATCGTCGCGGGACCGATGCCTTCGACGTCTTCTAGTTCATGCTTTACTGCCAAAGATATTCATGCCTCTCTTAAATAAGGAGGCTATTAAAGGGTGATTTAAACCTTTCAATCATCAATACGTACCACCAGCCCTTGCTTTATGCGCAAAGTTTGTCCAGTCGCACTGCCAAAAAAGGGACTGTGCCGACCGAAAGTGCGTCTGCGTTAATGCGGCAAACTTTAAATTTTGCTTGGAGCTATGATATGCAATTCAGTGTGCTCGGTGGAGGAAAAACAAAGGTGACCGCCTTCCAAACAGTATGAGCCTTTTTAAGCGACCGTCACCAATCTTCAGGCACCCATTCGAGTACCGCCATACAAGGTGGAGCATTCTATGGACAAAGTAAGAGTTGGAGTTCTTGGATCCACGGGTTCCGTGGGGCAGAGGTATGTAAACATGCTTAGAGATCATCCATGGTTTGAGCTGACGGCGCTTTCTGCTTCAGCTTCATCCGTTGGAAAGAGGTACAGGGACGCCTCCAAATGGGTACTCGACACAGGCATGCCAGAATGGGCAGCCGATATGACGGTAATTGCCGCGGACCCCAAGGAGTTCAAGAAGGCAGGGGTCGAGCTGGTCTTCTCGGCGCTCCCATCGGAGGTTGCAAAGGCCGTCGAGAGCGAGATGGTTGATGCGGGGTTCGCAGTTGTTGCCGACACCAGTGCCCACAGAATGGATCCAGACGTGCCTATCGTGATACCAGAGGTCAATAGCCAACACCTGGATGCGATAGAAGGCCAGAGGAAGAGGGGGAAGAGGGGTCTGATAGTGACCGGCCCAAACTGCACCACAAGTGGTCTGGCGATGAGCCTGAAGCCGGTCCAGATTTCATATGGCTTGAAGACGGTTCTCGTCTCTACCATGCAAGCGCTCTCTGGAGCAGGTTTCTTCGGGGTCCCATCGATGGCGATAGTGGACAATCTTGTGCCCTACATAAAGAACGAGGAGGAGAAGGTCCAGCAGGAGGTCCTGAAGATCCTTGGCGATTATGAGGGGGGGTTTAAGCAGGCAAGAATAAGGGTCGGTGCGAGTTGCCAGAGGGTCTGCGTCCTTGATGGTCATACAGAGGCGGTGTTCATGGTGACTGAGAAGGCAGCGTCCCCGGAGGAGGTAGCGCGGTGCATGGAGAAGTTCGAAGGGGAGCCACAGAGGCTGCGGCTGCCCTCTGCGCCGATGCCTCCCATAATTGTCCGCAAAGAGCCAGACAGGCCCCAGCCACGGCTGGACAGGATGGCAGGATCCCCCGAGAGGGCTAGAGGCATGGCAACAGTCGTAGGGAGGATCAGGAGAGAGGAGGCGCTTGAGAACGGGATAAAGTACGTTCTGCTCAGCCACAACACGATAAGGGGCGCTGCCGGAAACGCAATACTAATAGCGGAGCTGCTGAAAGCAAAGGATATGATTTAAGGCAAAGTTTGGCAGAAGGTGCAAGCACGATGAGAATTGTGATGAAGTTCGGCGGGGTCCTGATGGAGGATGCGGAGCAGATAGACAACTCCGCATCGCTCGTTGCGGAGAGGGCAAAGAAGGACAATGAGGTGATAGTTACCGTCTCGGCGATGTCGAATGTTACTGACGAGATCATAGCGATGGGAGAGAGCGCCAGGATTGGCGACATGGATCGCGCCAGACCGGCGCTCGAGAGGCTAGAGAAGAGGCACTTGGATGCTGCCGAGAAGCTCTGTAACGAGAAGATGCTGGAAGAGACTACGGTTACGGTGAAGAAGCTGGTAGAGACCTTGAGCCAGTGTCTTACAGGAGTGTTCCTGCTCAGAGAGCTCACCCCACGTTCAAGGGACCTGTTAGCCTCGTTCGGTGAGAGGCTCTCCGTACCGCTGATGCGGGGTGCGCTTGTCTCAAAAGGCGTCAAATCGATCGCGCTTACCGGCGGTGAGGCCGGCATAATAACGGACGGCAACTACGGCAATGCCAAGCCCCTGCTTAACATAACGGAGGTCATGGTCAAGGATAGGATTCTTCCGATAATTAAGGGAGGAGTAGTACCGGTCGTTACCGGTTTTATTGGCCAGGACGAGAATGGCGTCATAACTACACTGGGGAGGGGGGGCTCGGACTACACCGCGACGATCCTTGCATCCGCACTCGAGGTTGACGAGGTGTGGATATGGAAGGATGTGGATGGCATAATGACCGCTGACCCAAAGATGGTTGAGAACGCCAAGACCATACCGATCCTCTCGTACGCCGAGGTCATGGAAATGGCTTACTTCGGGGCCAAGGTCTTGCACCCACTGACGGTGACGCCGGTCCAGGAGAGGCGGATCCCAATCAGGATTAGGAGCGCATACAACAAGAGCAGCGAGGGGACGTTAATCAGGGAGAAGGGTGACGGTAGGGTGCCTGTAAAGGCAGTCACTGCAATAAAGGATTTGAGCATAATAACAACCGGCGGGGCAGGCATGATAGGGATACCTAGCGTTGTATCAAGGGTATTCTCAACACTCGCTGCGCACAACGTCAACGTCGTCATGATCTCTCAGAGCTCCTCCCAGGCAAACATATCCATGCTGGTCAGGACCCCTGAGCTGGAGAGAGCCCTGAAGGCGCTGAAGGTGGAGTTCAGGAATGGGGACCTGATAAGGGACATCAATACGATACCCAAAGTTGCAGTCGTCGCGATCGTGGGCGAGGGCATGCGCGGAATGAAAGGCGTCGCGGCGAAGCTCTTCACGGCAGTAGCAGAGGCGGATGTGAATATATTGGCCATCTCTCAGGGATCGTCTGAACTCAACATCTCCTTCGCCGTGCAGGAGGAGGACGTTAAGAGGGTCGTATCGGCTGTCCACGAAGCATTCGGGCTCAGCAAGACCTGACGCCCTCATTTTATCGCTTAGTCAAAGGTTGACACGGAAGTGCCGCAAACCAAAATAAGATTATTGGCATGAAAAAGATGCGATAATTGCGCTCTAGAAGAGCGCATGGAATCGGCGCGAGGGAAGTCCGGTCCTCAACGGGCGGTGTCGAGGTTGCGCCGCAGGTGCCCCCAAATGATGGCGGGACACTCCATGCGCATGGGTCACTATCAAGGAATGCCCACAGTGACGAGCGGTAGCTCATGTAAAATGGATCATTGCGCCAACTTCTGCGCAACCGCCTTTGCAAAATCCATTGTGCTAGCGCTACCACCTACATCCCTAGTGACCGTCTTTCCCTCCGCCAAGACTGCATCTATTGCAGACTCGACCCTGAGACCGACGTCCAGCTCGCCAAGGTGTTTGAGCATCATTGCGCTTGACAGGATGAGTGCTGCAGGATTGGCGTCCCATTTCCCTGCATGCTTTGGGGCAGTGCCGTGTATCGCCTCGAAGAAGGCATACCGGTCGCCCACGTTCGCGCTTGGCGCAAAGCCCAAGCCCCCGACGACCCCCGCGGCCTCGTCGGAGAGCACATCCCCAAAGAGGTTCGTCGTGACTATCACGTCGATGTCCTGCGGTTTCATAGCAATCCTCATTGCAGCGGCGTCTACATGCATCTCGTCGAATTGTATCTCGGGATAGGCCTTAGCCACCTCCGCGCTAACGTTTCGGAATAAACCGCACGTCTCCTTGAGCACGTTTGCTTTGTGGACGGCGGTCACCCTCCGCCTCTTCTCGCGCCGCGCTAGTTCGAATGCGAACCGGGCTATCCGTTCAGACCCCCTGCGTGTGATCGTGCGTATGGTCATTGCGGAGTCTCCGAGATTGTACTCAAGCCCCCTGTAGAGCCCTTCAGTATTCTCCCTTACGATGATCATGTCGACCCCATTATGTACTGCGGGAACCCCCGGATGGTTCTTAACAGGGCGCACGTTGGCGTATAAGTCAAGCAGCTGCCTTAGTGTGACCGTGGCGCTCTTGAATGACCCTGGGCCTGGCGGCGTCTGCGTCGGCCCTTTCAGGCATGCGTCCGATTCTTTTATGATCCTTATCGTCTCATCAGGCAACTGATTGCCGTACGTCTCCCAAGCGTTGAGCCCCGCAGCTACCTTTGTGAATTCGATCTGAAGGCCCGTGCTGTTCAGCACGAACATGGCGGCTTCAGCAATCTCGGGACCGATACCGTCTCCAGCGATTACAGCTATCTTGTACGTCTTTGCCAAATAATACACCCCATCTTCGATCGGCTTCGTTTTTCAACGACAAGAATAGCCCATCGATGCTATAAGTTTATGGTTTTGAGCATGGCGTGGATCGCCAAGGGAGCAACTGAAGCGATGTAATAAATAGGCATCAACGCAATGGATGTTGGTGCATAGATATGAAGATTCAGAGTATGGGCTTTGTAATAGCAATATTGGTTGTGGCGACCGCCGCACTCGGATGCGCGCTATACGCGTGTTATGGCGCGACCGCCTGGAATGGCGGCAGTGGAGACACGCTATATCAGATAATGCCCTACGGGGCAATGGCATCAGGCATCTATTCGGGCAATGCAACACTGGGCGAACTGAGGCAGCACGGCGCTTTTGGTATCGGAGCTTACATAGGCATGGAGGGGGAGATGGTACTGCTGGACGGCCAGTTTTACCAGATAAGGACCGACGGAGTGGCATACCTGATGAATGATTCGGTAAAAACACCCTATGCCCAGGTGACCTACTTCGAGCCAGACATAACGTTCAGCGTCAACGAGACCATGACCTATACAGAGGTCAGGGATTACGTAGACAAGTTGCTCCCAACAGAGAACATGGTTTACGCTATAAAGATAACGGGGGAGTTCGGTTCCGCAACGGCAAGGAGCGTACCCAAACAGTCAGAGCCATATCCGCCCCTCTCTGAAGTTGTCAAGAACCAGACAGTCTTCAACTTGTCTAAGATAAGCGGTTCCGCGCTCGGATTCAGATGCCCATCGCTCCTTGGCGAAGCGGTCTTCCCGGGGTACCACATGCATTTCCTGAGTGGTGACAAGGCCTCCGGTGGGCACCTTCTGGATTTTGAACTCTCTTCGGGTACAATAGAGGTGGACGTTACGCCTGGATTCGAGATAGTATTCCTCGAGAGCCCGCAGTTCTACGAATATGCGCCGTCGAGATGAGCATGAAAAACCTCATAAATAGAGCTGATTAAATTGGAACGCATGTCGGAGAAGTCAGACGAGCTCGTGAGCTTTGTCAGGACGCTGATGGTTAAGAGTTACCCGAAGTCCTGGCAGAGGCTCTGGGAGGACGTTTACTCGGTTTCTCAATCCGTTAAAATAGCGCATAATGCATCGCTTGAGGTCTTCAAGCTCGTTTACGGTTGCGTGACGAAGGAGGAGGAGGGCAGGCCGGTGTCCACCGGATTTCTGGTTGGGGACGCGAAGAAGCTGATGGAATGCCTTCCAGAATCTGCGGACATACAACTCGACAGGAAGTACATCGGCGAGGCGTCAGAGAGGCTCAGGCACCTCTTCGGTTTGATTGACGGGGTCTCTTCCATCTTCGTCATCGGCAAGGATGGCATGGTTGAAGATGCGAGGCTGCTCCCGATCGAGAGGGCACCCATAAGTGAGGAGAGCTATGCGTCGTGCGACTTTGCGTCGCATTGCAACTCGCTCAGCGATGCCCCTGCATATGGTCTCCTTGCGTTGGGAGGTTACAAGACGGCAAAGTTCATGGTTGAGGGCGGCGTCAAGTCTGAGGTCTACTTCTCCGGTAAGATAGGAGACTGGACATATAGGTCCATAGCGGAGCTGTCGAGGGTGTTGGACGAGGCAGCGTCTGCCAAGGGAATCAAGAAGGCTCTGCTGCACAAGATGCTTGGTGTCGCCATAAACATGTCCAATCACCGCAAAGGGGGAACAATGGTCATCGGCGACAGCGAGGCGGTGCTAAGGCAATCCGAGCCGCCGAGGCTTAAGCTGAAAGGTGCGAACATACTGAAACTGATGGGGCCGCAGGAGAGGCACCTCTACAACCTTGCAACGCAGGAGTTCGGCCTAGTGATCGGGAAGGGTGGAGAACTTGTGGGGGCTTCTGTCAGGTTCCTTGCGCGCGTGCCGGACAATGTACACATAGACGTTACGCCGTCGGACGGCGGGAGGCACCGTAGCGCGTGCGAGATCTCCGCCTGCGCGGATGCGATTTCCTTCGTTGTCTCAGACGACGGCCCGATCACAGTATACATGGCCGGGAAGAGGATAGCAAGGGTGTAGCCACAAGAAGGCGGCTACGCTTTATCCAGCTCCTCATCGAAGTACTGAAGGAAGAGCGCCAGCTTGCCTGCGGGTAGCTGGGCGCCAGCCGCCATCGGATGGCCGCCGCCGGTGCCGCCAACGAGTCGGGCGACATGGTCTGCCATCTCGCCTAGGTTATGCCGCTCCCGGGACCGGATCGAGAGGCTGTATCTGGCGCCGTTGGCGGTCTTGCAGTAGCATATCGTGGTCGGATTCCTGGCGATCTGTACGAGTGAATTGGCAAGTATGGCGATGCTACCATTCACCTCGACATGGGAGATATGCTTTCCGTATGATATGTGAGAATCGGCGTTGTTTATGAGGTCTAGCGTGTAGTCGACCTGCTTCTTTGCGTAATCCATCACGCCTTCGATCTGGTGAGGATACTGGCCCTTTGAAAGGCAGTCGACGAGCCTGAGCTTGAAGGCGTTGTCATTGTAGGCGTGCGCAACGGAATAGTACAGCAACGAGGTCTCGAATGCGAGCAGCGTCGTGTCGAAGGAGGCTACAAATTTCGAGATCTCTGGGCTAGAATGGGGGTAGTCAGAGACGGACGCGTATGCGGCTAGGATGGCACAACTCTCGGGAAGATATTCCTTCAGGTGCTGCAACGTGAGTATGCCTGCGCACTTTTCTGTCGAGTGGACTATCGTGCAATTGAGGTCCTCCAAGATATAGCGCATGCTGTCTTTCATCGGGTGATGGTCGATGTAGACGAGGGCGGTCTCCCGACCGACCCGGTTCAGCGAGGGTATGAGATGGTCGCCCATGCTCATATCGCACAGGTATAGCTGATCGGTGTTATTCCGGTCTATCTTGTCCAGATCTGAATTAAGCGTCGAGTAGTCCGCAAGTATTACCTCGGCGTTCCTTGCCATCTTGACAAGAGATGCGCAAACAAGGCCGTCAATGTCCTCAGAGTGCGAGATGCACCTTATTTTCAGAAAGTTGCGTTCCCTCCATCAGGATATGGTCGCATCGGCAGATGTCAGCGTATGATGAGCACGGAGCAGGGCGCGTTCCTGCTTACATCGTCGGCTACGCTTCCCATCAAGAGGTTCCGTGTAAGGCTCTTCCCCTTGGCGCCGAGTGCAACCAGGTCTGCTTTGAAGGCCTTGGCCTCTTCGTTTATGATTGCCCCAGGACCTCCGAAGCCCACGACTACCTTAGCAGATACGTTGACTCCGTCAGCCTCGAGCCTCTTTTTGTGCCCATCGAGGAATTCCCTTCCCTTCGCCTCCAATGATGAGTAGTCCATCACGCCTTTGGCGGAGATCGGGAGAGCCACTATGTGCAGCAGAAGCAACTCTGCGTTGGTTTTTTTGGCGATGTCCTTGATATACGCAACGTTCGCGTCTGCATATTTTGAGTTGTCCAGAGGAAGCAGTATTTTCATAGCGAAAGACCTGATAGTTTATGGGTGAAATGCCCTATAAAATCTACGATAACATGGGGCACCACCATAACGCAGACTTAAATATGGTCACCATGAAAGATATGAGGGAGCAGGGGCAAGGGGCATTCAAACGGGTGACTAAAGATCTGACAGGCGGCACGGGCGCCAACAGCATGTGCCAGTTCTGCAGAGGCGCTAGAGATCGAGGGTGGGCACAATGAAGGATATGGAGACTTACAGGATTCTGCTTGAAGAGATAAGAAACGTGAAGAAGAGGCTCGTAAACATCGAACTCATAATCCAGTCCGAGATCGATAAATCGACGCCCAACAGGGGGGTCTCAATGAGCGAAATCATTGATCTTACGCCTCCGGAGAGGAGGCTAGTCCTCGAACTCATCAAGAGCGGCAGACTGACCCGTAGGAAAGTCGCCGAACGGCTTGGCATCACGGACGCAGAGGCAGAAGAGGCTGCCAAGTCACTCGTCTCAAAGGGATACCTGAAGGCAGAGGAAGATGGAGGGGATAAGAGCTACGAGGTCTCGCTCGCAAGAAAGGGCTCTTCCAAGGTGCAGTTCGACGTTTGGGGACCTCTTGAGATGAAGCTTGACTGAGGCTTAAGTAATGATTGAAGATGCGGTAGCGCTTGTCGTCCCCCTCCTCAAGAACATATGCGTGATAGTCGTCATAGCATACCTCATAACGCGGACGAAGCCGTTCACGGAAGTTCTCGAGAAGAAGTTCACATGGAAGAACCAGGCGATACTCGTAGTGATCTTCGGCGGCTTCTCGATCTTCGGCACATACAGCGGCATCGAGATCTTCGGGGCAATCGCTAACGTGAGGGACTTGGGACCCATGATCGGCGGCCTTGTCTGCGGGCCATTCGTTGGGATCGGGGCGGGGATAATTGGCGCACTGCATAGAATCTCGTTGGGTGGATTCACAGGAGTTCCTTGCTCCATAGCGACGCTGTGCGCAGGGATAATCGGAGGCGCGATTTACAAGCTGAACAAGGGCAAGTTCGTTGGCATCCTGTATGCGGTCCTATTCTCTGCGCTTATGGAGCTTCTGCATATGGGGATCACACTCCTGATAAGCACGCCATTCTCTGCTGCGCTTACGGTTGTCGAATCCGTCGTGGTACCCATGGTGTTTGCCAACGCGTCGGGCATGTTCATCTTTGCGGTCTTCGTATCGAACCTTATCAAGGAGAGGAAGACAAGAGGGGAGCGGGACAAGTACCAGAAGGAGCTGATTGAGAAGGAGATCAGGATCAGAGAGCTTGAGATCGACAAGCTGAAGAAATACTCTAAGGAGTTGGAGATCAAGGTCAAGACGCTAGAGATTAAGATCGATGAGAAGCGCGCCAAGAAGGCAGTTTCGGAGATCACAAACACGGACTACTTCAAATGGCTTAAGAAGGAGGCAGAGGATATCAGGAAGTCGAGGTAGCGTGAAGCAGTTTTCACTGCTTAAATATTGCCAGATGCAATTACTGACAGAAAAGGAAAAAAATGGCGGGAACAATGGATGGGCAAGATCATTGTTGTGCATTCGTTTAGGGGTGGAACCGGAAAGACGAACCTGGTTGGCAATACCGCAGCATGCATGGCGAAGAAGGGGAAGAGGGTAGGGATTGTCGACACGGACATCCAGTCCCCAGGGATACACGTGTTGTTTGGGTTTGAGCCGGAGGCGATAAAGCACTCGCTCAACGACTACCTATGGGGCAAATGCGACATCGACGATGCGGCCTACGACGTCTCAAAAGGTCTGCAAGGCGTCGAAGAGGCGGGCGGCAAGGTCTATCTGATCCCATCAAGCATGAACCTTGGCGAGATAACGAAGATACTTAAGGAGGGGTACGAGGTTTCTCTCCTTAACGAAGGACTGACGAATCTCATAAACAAGCTAGGTCTGGACTACCTCTTCATAGACACCCACCCGGGGATAGGCGAAGAGACGCTCCTCTCGCTGGCGATATCGGACGCGACCATAGTGATACTGCGCCCGGATGAGCAGGACTTCCAAGGTACGAAGGTAACGCTTGAGGTCTGCAAGAGGCTCGGGGTTAGCAACCTCCTACTTGTCGTCAACAAGGTGCTACAAACATACGACTTCGTGAGGCTCCGCGCAGACATGGAGAGGGTGTATGGATGCACGGTTGCAGGGGTATTGCTGCAGTCTGACGATCTTACCGAGAACGGCAGCAAGGAGATATTCTATCTGAAGCACCTTGATCACCAATTCTCACGAGGCATAGAGGAGATAGCCTCAAAGCTGGTCGCGACCTGAGGCAAAGAAATGGAAGGAAGAAGGCGGCCAGCCGGCGACCGGTAATTCTTGGCGATCAATCCATTAGGACGACCTAAAGCGCGCATGGACGTTGCCCCCGCAATAAAAAAAGCAGGGGACAGGTTCAGCCCTATTCTTCCCAGACGAACCCGCCGCGCTTCTTGAAATGCTCGACCAGCCCTCCATCCTGCAGAATTGTCATGAGGAATGGCGGTATGGGCTTGAAGGAGTAGGCCCTAGTGCCGGCCAGCACCTCCCCCTCTGCCAGCCTAAGCTCGACGGTGTCGCCTGTCTTTATGCCGTCGACTAGGTCAGGGCACTCCACCACCGGCAGGCCTATGTTGAAGGAGTTCCTGTAGAAGATCCTGGCAAACGACTTCGCTACAACTGCGCTGACGCCCACATGCTTGATGACGACGGGGGCCTGCTCCCTGCTGGAGCCGCACCCGAAGTTCTTGCCAGCAACGATTATGTCTCCCTTCGAGACCTTTGAGGAGAACTGTGGGTCGGCGCCTTCCATCGCGTGCCTTGCGAGCTCGTTGAAGTCGATAGTCTTGAATTTGTATTTTCCAGGTATTATCAAGTCGGTCGAGATGTCGTCGCCAAATTTCCATACCTTGCCCTTCAGTACCTGCATGTTTAGACCCCCATTGGAATCGCCAGCTTTCCGTATAGCGCGGCGTAGGCAGCGGTGAGCGGCGATGCCAAATAGATGTCGGCGTCGGCGCACCCCATCCTGCCCTTGAAGTTCCTGTTAGTAGTCGAGATGACGGTCTCAGCCGGTGATGGAACTCCGTGATGGCCGCCTACGCATGGACCGCATCCAGGCACCCCTACGGCGCAACCCGCCTTCACGAGCTCTTCGATAAGCCCTTCCCTTATAGCGCCAAGCATTATCTCCCTCGAGGCAGGCATCACGATCGTCCTTGCCTTAACCTTTTTGCCACGGAGCACCTTGACGACCACCCGCAGGTCCTCGAGCCTTCCGTTGGTGCAGGAGCCTATGAAGACCTGATCGACATGCATGCCTTCTAGGGAGGAGACCGGCTTGACGTTGTCCACCTGATGCGGGCACGAAAGCTGTGGCTCGAGCTTCTCGGCCTCAATCTCCAGCACGTCCGAGTAGTTTGCATCACCATCTGCCGCCAGTTCAACGAATGGGACATGGATTCTGCCCTCGAGGAACTGCCTAGTAACGGAGTCGGATGCGATCAGACCGGTCTTCCCGCCCATCTCGATTGCCATGTTGCACATGGTCATCCGGCTGTCCATGGTCATATTCTTCACCGCGTTCCCCGAGAACTCTACCGCCTTGTATGTGGCGCCGTCTGCGCCGACCTTGCCGATGGCATAGATGATCGCGTCCTTCGACATGACGTTTGACGGCAGCGCGCCGGTGATGTTTATGCGGAGGGTTTCGGGCACCTTGAACCAGAGCTTACCAGAGGCAAATACAGCAGCCATGTCTGTTGAGCCTATGCCGGTTGAAAAGGCAGCAAATGCCCCGTGGGTGCAGGTGTGCGAGTCCGCGCCGACGACGACACCGCCCGGGAAGATGTATCCCTTCTCAGGCAGAATCTGGTGGCAGATGCCCTCGCCGACATCGTAGAGGGTAACGCCGTATGATGCCGCGAAGTCCCGCATCATCTTATGCAGAGCCGATGTGCCCTCGTTCGAGCTTGGAGAGATGTGGTCGATTACGAATACCGCTTTGTCCCTCGACCACACACGCCTTGCACCCATCGCTTCAAAGCTCTTTATCATCAATGGAGCCGTCCCATCATGTGCCATTGCTGCATCAATAGGCAACACGACGATATCGCCAGGAGTGGGCTGCTTGCCCGTCTTCCTGAATATGATCTTCTCAGCCAACGTCATCCCCATTCGTGAACACCAGACTTCCTTTGAATATCAGTGAAACGATTTTAAATCTATCGGATGGAGTATTGCAGATCAGCCATACAGACAAACACTATAAAAGACGAGCACTATATGGTAAGCGATAGATATGGGCTCGAAGACGGGTGTAGAAAGGTTCAGCATATCGGCCCCTCCTGACCTAGTTAAGGAGTTTGACAGCGCCATAAGGAGCCTCAATCAAGACCGGTCAAAGGCTATCCAGCAGTCGATGCGGCTCTTTCTCTCTGAGCACAACTGGACACGGGGTGGCGGTGAGTGTGCAGGGGCAATCGTGCTAGTCTATGACCATAGCGTCCACGAGGTTGGCGAAGAGCTCACAGACATCCAGCACGAATCGAGGGCAGTAATAAATTCGGTTTTGCACATACACGTTGACGACAAAAACTGCCTAGAAATAATAGCCGTCAGGGGCGGTGTGGACGGACTCAAGGCGCTCATAGACCAGCTAACTGCTTGCAGAGGTGTCAAGGTACTGAAGCATACGATAATAGGCATATGATAGGCGATTTAAAAAGAAAGAGGATAGATGAGCACTTAAAGTGCCCATGCTACCTTAAAGCTGAATGCCTTCCTTGGCTACGTCGGCAGGCAACTCAGGGAACTTTTCCTTGATCTTCTGTTCGGCTACAGTTGCCGCTTCACCGAGGATCCTCTCGGCATCCTCATTGGCTGCGCCGAACGATACGTTGAGGCTGGAGGTCGTGCCGGCATCGGTCACTATTGAGGATAGTGAATCGCTCAGACTGGCGAACCCCCTCTCCGCCTCAGGAACGACCTGCAGCACGCCGCCTTGCACACTCTTGACTATGGAGATGGCAGGGGTCACAGTGCCTACGAAGTCGCCATAATCCTTGACGGTTGTGAGGCGGAGGGATATGCTCTCGAGCGCAAGCTTGACCTGAGTTACGCGCTTTATGATCTTTCTGATCTCTGCAAGCTCGTTGGCATAGATCGTTGCCTTTGCACGGTCGTGCTTTGAGTAGGCATCGACCACCTTGTTGAAGATCTGGGCGTCCTTCTCTACAAGCCGGTTGTTAGCTATATCTAACCTCTGCACCTGCGTCCCTATCAACTTGATTGCGCTTTCAATATGGGGCTTCAGCGGACCGCTGGGAGCGCTACCCTTCTTCTCAGCCGCCTCCCAGTTTTTAGCGAAATTGCTCATTAACAGATACACCTGCAATTAACCTCTTTAGGTAAGTAGTTAAAAAAAGTTTCGAGGGTATCGTTTTTCCTCGTTGCGAGCGGGCGGCAGCGGCTCATCGCTCAATCAGGACGGCGCACTTGGCCTCGACAGCTATCCTTGAGCTTGCGCTACCAAGGTTCTTTACGGAGCCAATCTTGTCCTTGCTACCAACGACAATCAGGTCCACGTCGTTGTCGTGCGCAAACTTTAGGATCTCCTCGGCCGGATCGCCCTCTAGCTGCACAGGCTCTACCTCAACGCCCACAGCCTTCCCTCTCTTAATCGCAACCTCGAATAGCTCCTTCGAGGCTGCACGCATGAGGTCGTAATAGGCAGGCTCCAACGCAACAGGGCTAGTCTTCGCGTAGGGAAGCTTGGTCTGGATGACGTTAACGGCATATAGTATGCTGCAGGAGCTTTGAGAAAGGATGAGGGCCCTCTCGAAGACCCTCGCGGACATGTAGGAGTTGTCGATGGCTGCAAGCAGGCGCCTGTAAGGAGAGACCTCCTTTCCGAACCCCTCCTTGAAGGAGCCACTCAAGAGGCATACGCCGCCGGATGCCATATATGTTCACTTGGGTTTACTTCACCTTCCTCATATTTTTCAATTGCTGTTGCCCTGAGAGGCACAGTTATATCACAATGCAGCAATTCGTTTATGAGGGATCGGCAACGGAAAGAGCGGTCTTTATGATGTCGGGCGGAATAGACTCTCCTCCGGCGGCATACCTAGGAGCATCTGCAGGATGGGAGCCGGTCTTCGTTTACTTCGATGGCAGACCATTCACCGGCGAGGATACGATGGCTAGGGCGCTGAGGACGATAAGGCGGGTCGAGGAGGCGTGCGGGAAGAGAGGCAAGACGCTCATCATCCCGCACGGAAGGGACCTTGAAGAGATACAGAAATGCCGCAGGAACCTCTCATGCGTGCTCTGCAAGAGGATGATGTACAGGAAGGCAGAGAGGGTAGCTCAGAGATTCTCCTGCAGCGCAATAGTGACTGGGGAGATATTGGGGGAGCAGGCGAGCCAGACCATGCACAACCTCGTTGTTGACAGCATGGTCGTCGATGTTCCCATCGTGAGGCCTCTGATCGGAATGAATAAGCGTGAGGTTGAGGCCATAGCAAGGAGGATTGGGACGTTTGAGATCTCCACCTCGAAAGCACAAGAGTGCTCGGCTCAAGCGATAAAGGCGAGGACTAGGGCACGCCCGGAGGAAATCCTCAAAGAAGAGGCAGATATGCCCATAGAGATGCTTATTGAAGAGGCGCTCAGGTCTTTGGGATGACCCTGCCCCGCGAGACGGTAAATCTGCGGATGCCAGTCAGCGAAGCGTTCACCTGCGATTGGTCTACTGGGTCGCCATGCAGCCTCGCGCCGTACCTGATCGAGCGACTCCGATCCAAGCCAATGAGGGATGACCACTTCTGCAGGCATGCAGCATCGATTGCTATGAGAGGGAATATGAGGGCGGTCCTCGAATTCCTTGACAGCGAACCCAATGCATCGAGGCTCTCCGGAACCATGCCCGAGACCGTTGCGCCAAACCCAAGCATCGAGGCGGTTTCGTCCGCTACATTCAGGCTGAAGGCCCTGAATGCAGACTCTCCAAGACTGCCGGGCGCAGTGGCTACAAGGCAGTCGAGCCCGCGGCTAGGAAGCCACATTGAGAGAGATGCAAGGTTAGCCATAATTGGACCCATATCGCGCCCCTCCTGCTCTACCGAAAGCGCGGTGATGGGCGATCCCCGCTTCATTATGCACCATGAGGCTATGACGGAGTCGGAGGTTTCATCGATAATGCCCAGGGCAGGGTCCTGAGTGCCTATAGGGTATCCATCCGGTCCAGGATAGACCTCGGAGTAGATCATAGCGAGGTCGTTGCGTATCTCTACTGACACCTCTTGGTCTGGATCGTTGAGGTTTACTCTGAGCGACCTGCCGAGATTAAGTATCTCCTCGCCGAGTTTTGCCGCGACGTCCTTGCTCGAGTAGGGATGGCTCCCAGTCCGCCTGCACCTGACGGCGAACGTGCCACGCACCATACCTTTGGCGACCGCCCTTCCGGCATCAATTATCGAATCCATCGAGGCGTCCGTCGCGATCCCCGGCGAGGCGGATGCGACGCCGAATACTCTCGACGCCAAGCGCGCCGCCCTTTGGGCGTCTGCAGTCTTGATGAATACTCTCCCGGCGTCGCGCCAGATTTGGCTGAAGGGTACCCCTTCGTCTCGCAGCGTACCCCGGATCAGCTTCAGAAGTAGAATCTCGTACTCCCGCCTCACTGGCCGGCTCTTGATGCCGATCTCCCCGCCGCTCCTCACGATGACGATGCCTTCCATTTCGACTACCTGCCAGATGCCCCCCATCCGACCGCCAAGATCATTCCACGACGTAGCTGCAATAGCAATCGCCTTTCCTTATGCAGCGCTCCTCCCTCACCATGATGTTGTCGCTGAGGAGGGACCTTAACAGACCTGTGATATAGCCTCTTACGAAAGAATTCTCAAAGCGGGGTACGGACATGGCGGCCTTGCACTCAAGGTTATCAAAGACGCGCACCTCTATGTTATGAGGTAGTGCACCAGTCTTGAACAGCTGGTACTTGCCCCAACCGCAGCCCTGCAAAGTATCCAACCCCCTCATAAGAAGCGTGAACCGGTCCTCGCAACCATTCTGCTGTGCTAGCCCTATGCCCCTTGAGGAGCCCATCTCCAGGCCAGTAGAGCAGATCGCAGAGAACGCGCCTGTCCCGAAGTTGCTAGCAAGAGATCGCAGAAGAGTTGCCCAGCCGTTCTCGTCCAAGGAGCCGTAGCGAGTAGGCTCGTGTCGACCAGCAGACTCGGAGGCACTGACTAGTTTATGCTTTAGCGAAATTATGTCATTACCGAGAGCTTCCTTGATTGATTGGCAAACGCTCTCCATCGATGCCCCGTTCTGCCCCATAGTTAATGCACAATAAAAAGCATCGCACTTTGCATAGAGCGGGTATATCTTAGCTTGAAGCAGATGCTGACCGCTCAGCGCCGCAGACAGGTTACCCAAACGCTTTGGCAGGTCGCCTGCCGCCCTGAAGAGCACCTCAATCTCACAGTGGGGTCCACCCGTGGACTCGTTGATGATTGATCTCAGAAAAACCACGCCCAGCAGAGTATAGCAGGATCACCGTCAGGATAAAAGCTTAACTAATTTCACACAATGCTTAATGAGGGAAACCGATATCAAGACAGTTCAAGAGAATGGTTTGATGAGGGGATTGAAAAGTGCCATCTGAGGAGCGGTCGTTGAGGAGGCAGTTGGCAAAGTGCATGGCCTCGCTCGTATCAAAAGGACTCATGACGGGGACCGGCGGGAACGCAAGCGTCAGGATCGGGGAAAGTGGCGAGTTACTCATCACCCCAAGCGGCGTCTACAAGCCCGACCTCAGAGCAGATGACATCGTTAAGATAGACCTCGATGGCAACCTCCTTGAAGGGGCACGCCCGCCCTCCATCGAGTGGCACTTCCACACTGCCATATATCGAAGGAGGGGGGATGCAATGGCTGTGCTGCACACGCATAGCCCGTATACGATAGGGCTGGCTCTCGCGGGCAGGCAGGTAGAGCCGGTAACCGTAGAGGCGGCGATGGTTCTTGGAGAGGTCCCGATCCTCGAGTTTATGCTCCCGGGCAGCGAGGAGCTGGGGCGGGCGGTCGGCGACGCGCTGACGAACCACAGGGCGGCAATACTGCAGAACCACGGCGTCGTGACCGCCGGGTGCAACTTAGCAGAGGCGATAAACATAGCAGAGGTCCTCGAGGCGACATCTAAGATGATGTTCGTGGCATCGCTCTTCGGCGGGGCTAGGCTTATACCGCCAGACCGGATAGAATCGGTAAGAGGGCTTAACAAGGTGTGAGGTAGAAGACCATGCTTGACATCAAGGTCATCAGGGAGAACCCGCAGGCGATAAGGGAAAACCTGGCGAAGAGGAATGATGCGAGAATTCTCGAGATGTTCGACGAACTCTTGAAGTGCGACCAAGAATGGCGCAGGATGTTCACAGAGGCGGGCAGGCTGAGGGGGAGCAGGAACAGAGTTACCGAGGATATAGCCAAGCTCAAGAAGCATGGGTTGGACGCCTCCCAGAAGATAAAGGAGGCTGAGCAGATACCGGCGATGATAAAGGCAGTCGAGAAGGAGATGGACGAATACAGGAAGAAGATGGACGACATACTGATGAGGCTGCCCAATATAATGGACGATACGGTCCCCTTTGGGAAGGACGATGCGGACAACGTTGTGATCAGGAGCTGGGGCAAGGCGGCAGAGTTCAAGTTCAAGCCGAAGGACCACATCGATCTTGGGACCGAACTCGATTTGATAGACATCGAGAGGGCAGCAAAGACGTCCGGCGCCAGGTTCTATTACCTCAAGGGCGACTTGGTCAGGCTAAACTATGCCCTGATAAGGTACGGACTGGACCTAATGGTCAAGAGGGGATTTACTCCCATCCAGCCCCCATACATGCTGAAGAGGGAGGTGATAAGCGGGGCTGTGGCGCTCTCGGAGTTCGAGGACACGATATACAAGATCGAAGACGAGGATCTTTTCCTCCTTGCGACCGCGGAGCATGCGCTCCTGGGCCTGCACGCAGGGGAGATACTCGACGGGAAGAGCCTCCCCCTCAGATACTGCGGCATTAGCCCGTGCTTCAGGAAGGAGGCGGGAGCACACGGGAGGGACACCAAGGGCATATTCAGGGTACACCAGTTCGAGAAGGTCGAGCAGTTCGTATTCTGCAGGCCAGAGGAGTCGCCAAAGGAGCACGAGCTGCTCATCCAGAATGCCGAGGAGTTCTTCCAGAGCCTGGGCATACCCTACCACATCGTTAACGTCTGCACGGGCGATCTGGGCACGGTGGCGGCGAAGAAGTATGACCTCGAGGCATGGCTCCCCGGTCAAGGGAAGTATCGCGAAGAGGTCTCTTGCAGCAACTGCACCGCGTATCAATCGGTCAGATCTAATGTGCGCTTCAGGGACCGACCGAATGACCCGACGAGGCATGTGCATACGCTAAACAGCACCCTCGTTGCGACCGAGAGGACGCTGGTTGCGATAATGGAGAACTTCCAGCAGGAGGACGGCAGCATACGGATACCCGACGTGCTTGTGCCGTACATGATGGGGCAGACAGAGATAAGAAGGGCCGGCGGTCCCAAAAAGGGATAGCCCTTGGGATTTTGCCAGCGTATCTTTTTCACTTAATTTATTGCCCATGCTTTCGTTATCGCGCATTTACGCCATGCGGCGCTGATTCGCCGCCCATCCTGCACCACACATAACGCGAAGGCGGGCTTGCAGCTTCGTCAGGGACGCCCATACACACCGTGTATGCCACTCAGAGTATGCCGCCTGAAAGTAATTGACGGAGCTTACGCCCATCAGTCATGAAGGCGCGGATGCCCCCGCCAGAAATTTCCGACCGAATATGATCATATGCGTAGATGACAGCAACCGCGCGTCAGGAGACACCGCTTGCCTGCAAAGGAGACCCCCACAGCGTGCCAAACGGCGGGCACCCCATTCACGACGGCTTCATCGCTAAGGGCGGCCATGACGCTGGAGACGGGATATGCAGGTTTGGACGCTCTGATAGGACCCATGGAGGCAGGGCAATGCTACCTGTTCTGCGGATCAGGGGACGGGGTGGAACGATTCCTAGACGAGCTGGTGCACAGGATCATAGTCAGGGGGTGCACAGCCGGCAAGGTCGCGTATATGAACAATAGGAACTACTACCTAAAGAAGACGCTCCTCAAGGCAGACAGGCTCGCATTCCATGCCAAGGCGGAGGGGATCGACCCGGCGGAGGTCTTCAGGAGGGTCTATTTTGTGACGGCGGGCAGTGAGGCGAGACAGGCCAAGGCGGCAGAGGCGCTCGAGCAGACCATGCTGCGCGAAGGCGGTACCGCGGTGGTCATCGTGCACGGACTCACGGCTTTCATGGACTGCAACGAGGGTGACGGGGAGAGGGCGGCATGCGCAGGGATCGGCGCATTGCTTTCGAGGCTTTGGCGGGCATCTGCAAGAATGGGGGCAATAATGGCAGTGACGGCAACTTCTATGGAAGGTGCAACGCGACCTGCGCCCCCGCTGGCGCTGGGTCTGGCCAACGTGGCGGTATCATTCAGCGATGGTAACCCGATGAGGGCACTCCTGCTGAAGCACTCCGGAAGGGGGGCGCCGACCATATCTCGGGTTGCGAAGGGCATACGATCTGACGGTGAGGTGACTTTGGAGATGGGGAGAATAACACCGCCTTTCAGGCAGAGCTGCATAGACCTGCTGGAGAGGCTCAGGAAGAACTACGCAAGAATGCTGAGGGATGCGCAGAACAGGGAGGCTTTCGAACTCCTGCTCAGGGAGGCATGGGATAGAGAGCATGCGGCAATGGCCAATGCGGAGGCGCCGCTGGTCATCGATGCGCTGAACCTTACTGCGAACGTCAGCAACAGGGGCAAGATAGAGGAGTTGAGGAGGGAGCTGGAGAGGAGGGACGCGACCACATCTGCCCTCGAGGAGCGCGTAAGGAGGCTGGAGGAGAAGGACGCGGGCGGTGCGGGGAGCAACGGGGGAGGGACCTGAGCGACCGGCGGGGGGCGTCAGATGGAGTCCGTTCCGGGATGGATTCTGGATGCTTACGTCGACAGAGGGAGGGCGGTCGTCTGGATCAAGACTGGTCACGGCGAGCCGGTCAGGGTTACGGACAGCTATACGCCATTCTTCCACGTCGAGCCCGCATCTGCCGAGGAGGAGGATGCCGTGGCATACGGGCTGGCGGAGTGCCCAGAGGTCAGGGGCGTAAGGATCGAGGAGATGAAGACCAAACTCGGATCAAGCAAGACGGTAAGGCTGATCAGGGTCGAGACGTACGGAACGGATGAGTTCGGGAAGATTGTGAGGAGGGCGGCTGCGCACCCTTCCGTTGCCAACGTTTACAACGCCGACCTGATGCATGTCCAGAGGTACCTCTTCACCCGGCTTGGGGTGGAGCCGACCAGCAAAGTCACGGTCACTTGCGACGGCGGCGCCCTCGTCGGCGTGGTAAGAGAGGACGACTGGGGGGAGGTCACACCGCCGCCGTTCAGCATCATGAGGTTCAGGGTAGAGGGCGATGGGGCGGCGGGAGGCAGGCGCACGGTCATGGAGATAAGGGCGAGCATGGGGGGCGACGATTATGCCTTCCGCGGCGCCGAGCGCGAGGTGGTGGAGGGGTTCGCAGACCTCGTCAGGAGGCGCGACCCAGACCTGCTCTTCAGCCCTTCGTGCGACAGGGCTGACTTCCCCCTCTTGATGGGGGCACTTGAGGAGCACCACATACTTCCATCGGTGCTCGGGAGGGCGGGGATGGGGGGAGAGGCGTGTGACGCGCAGCAGGTCAGGCGGCAGGGGTCATTCTCAGGCAGGGTCTTCCTCGGAGAGGCCTTCTACGGCTTCGCTCCGGACGAATGGGGGCTGGCGGGGCTCGTCGAGAGGGCGAGGTTCTCGTTCATGCCGATGGGGCTGGCTACGCGGAGGCACAGCAACAAGGTCATAGACTCGCGCAACTGCTTCGAGCTGATGCGCAGGGGGCACGCCATACCGAGGGAGAACTACTTCGAGTGTGCCAGGCCCCTGCAGGAGCTCTTGGAGAGGGACAGGGGCGGCATGACGATAACTCCGGAGGCCGGAATGATCCACGAGAACGTCGCCGCGCTGGACTTCGACTCGCAGTACCCGAGCATATTGCTGAGGGGAGGGGTGAGTTACGAGACCCCCACTGGAGGGCATGGCGAGGGGGTGGCGCCGGAGGAGTTCAGGCTGATGCCGACCGTGATAGAGCCCTGGCTCAAGAGGAGGCTGGCGCTCAAGGCTGCAAAGAAGCGGCTAGAGGAGGGCACCCCGGCTAGGAGGTACTGCGAGGAGAGGGTGGACGCGCTGAAGATGATACTCGTCACGCAAAATGGCATCGCGGGATGCTGCCGGAACAGGTTCGGTAACATCGTGGCATATGAGGAGATCGCCAAGAGGTCCCGGGAGGCAATGCTCGAGGCGAAGGCGGTTGCAGAGGGCGATGGCTTCAAGATAGTATACTGCGATGTCGATTCCCTCTTCGTCACTAGGGGCGGGGCGACGCCGGCAGACTACGCCGGGCTGGCTTCCAAGATAGCGGCATCAGCGGGCCTCCCGATGTCCGTCGATGAGCACTTCAGGATGCTGGCGTTTCTGCCGCTGAAGGGCAACCGCGGATTGTCGTCCCTGAAGAGGTACTTTGGGGTGACCCTCGATGGGAGGGTCGAGGCAAGGGGGATAGAGATGAGGAGGTCGGACGTACCGGAGTACGTGAGAGAGTTCCAGAGGAGGCTCATACAAGAGGTCAT
>MAGU01000022.1 GCA_001717025.1 Candidatus Methanomethylicus oleisabuli
ATACTCATATATGTCTCTGGTGCCCATAATTCAGCCTCCAGTCATCAGGGCATTGACAACGAAGAAGGAACGCATGGTGAGGATGCCGCCCTCAATCAGAGAGGTATCAAAGCGTGAGAAGTTAATCTTCCCCATCCTGACGACGATAGTTGCTTGCCTTTTGGTGCCTTCTGCATCTCCTTTGATAGGCTCTTTGATGGTGGGCAATCTGATTCGCGAGTCAGGCGTGACCGAGCGGCTATCGAGGACCGCTCAGAACGAGCTCATAAACATAAGCACTATCCTACTGGGGCTAGGCGTTGGGGGGACCATGGCTGCGGCAAATTTCCTCACTGTCAGCACGCTTACGATACTGGGGATAGGCGCACTTGCCTTCGCTACCGCTACCGCTGGTGGAGTTCTTCTAGGGAAGCTCTTCTACGTCCTCTCGCATGGCAAGTTCAATCCGATGATAGGCGCTGCTGGCGTATCGGCCATTCCTATGTCCGCCAGGATCGTTCAGAGGATCGCATCGAAGGAAGACCCTGAGAACTTCATTCTTATGCACGCTATGGGGCCCAATGTGGCAGGAGTTATTGGTTCAGCAATTGTGGCAGGAATACTGCTTTCCTTTGTTTAGTAAAGTTCATTTGTGTACAATCCTAACAAATGATATCTTAAATTTTATATAGCTCTGGCGGTCTATTTTATGCAATTCTCGAAGGTGAGATATTGGCTAGAGGAAATCATGAAGTACTAGCAACCCTTGAACAAATTGTAGGTGCTGACTTCGTTAGCAACGAAGAAGCTAACCTTCAGCCCTACACTTGGGACATGACTTGGGCAGAACCAAGAATGCCTGACTATGTTGTAATGCCAAAGACCGTCACTGAAGTACAACGCATTCTTCGACTTGCAAACCATAGAAAGATACCGGTGATCCCTTATACCAACGGCACAAACATCGGTGGACTCTGCGTCCCGGAGGAGGGCGGTATAATAATCGATCTCAAGAGGATGGATCAAATCCTCAATATAGATCCAGAGACCTGCTATGCTGTTATCGAGCCGGGCGTAAGCCACGCTGCATTCTCAGCTGCTCTCAAGGCAACGAATCCCCAGTGGAAGGGTCAAGAATTCAGTAAAGGGTTTGACTTTGGTTGGGGCGTTCACCCCGCATCCGCTTCAGTCCTTGCTATGGCGATAAACCATGGTATAGGGCACCTTAATGGTAGAATTGGAGTCAACAGCCAGCTACTTACTGGTATGGAAGTCGTGCTTCCAACCGCAGAAGTCTGCAAACTTGGCTCATGTGCCTACTCAGACTCATGGCACTCGTTCCTGCCACTGCCAAGGATGGACGGACTCTTCACCGGCTGGTTGGGCACCACAGGCATAGTGACGAAGCTAGGCGTGTGGATATTCCCGATACGCCCATACAGGGACGTCCTCTCGGTGTCGGCGGCAAGCGCTGAGGATATTACCAAGTATATGGTTCACTGGCGCCACTACTCCCTCTGTGATGAGGTGACTGCGGTAAGCTGGTGGTTGGCACAAATCCCAATCGTCTTCCCGTACCATGACAAGCCAAAGGACGCGCCAGAATTCTACAGCTACAGCGTCATTACTGGCTGGAGCCAGGAGGAGCTCGACTACAAGCGTAAGATTTGGAAGCAGGTTGTAGATCAGGAGAAGGCCAAAGGCACCAAGCTCTTCGACTTCGAATACCCGCCAGAGGCTAAGAGGGGCAGGACCGAGCTTCCAAGCAGGATTGTAGGCTCTACAAAGAACTACTCCAAGTCGTGCGGTGGCGGAATCGCGTGGCCAGGTACTTTCGCACCATGCAAGAGTTGGCCGATCCTTTATGAGAAGTGGAAAGAGATCTACATCCGGCATGGTCTTTCGCCTGCTACAAGGTTCACCGACTACCAAGGTGCACATTATGGGATGCTCAGATGCATGACGCCCTTCAACAAACGCGATCCAGCTTCAGTACAGGCTGCACGCGATGCGATGGTTGAATGTGTCAGAGCTGGCATACCTGAGGGAATGCTGCCATACAAGCCGCCAGTTGAGTACCAGAACGAGCTAAACGCAGTTGCTGACGCCGGCTATCTGTACCTTGAGACTAAGATCAAGGACATGCTTGACCCCAATAACATCATGAACCCAGGCAAGCTGGGAATCCGTTAAAGGAGGAATAAAGAATGTCCCATCTATTGAAGAATAAGAACTTAGAGGTAGCGAAGATCTACGACTACGTCTCGATGTGCACCCACTGCGGTAACTGCAAATATGGATACGAATACGGCTCAGAAAATAACTTTGCGGCTATGCTATGCGTCCAAGGCGACAAGTTCAACTTTGACTCTTATAGAGGAAGCAGGGGCAAAGTTTCGCTTGCAAGGTCCTTGATGCACAACAGAATCGGCTTCTCTGACGCCGTAGCTCATGTACTCTTCACATGCACCAGTTGCGGCGCATGCCAGCAGATGTGCGAGACGGACATCAAGCCATACATCTTAAGGATGTTCGAGGCTCTGAGGGCCGACGCATGGAAGCAGAACGTGAAGATACCTGCAAACATTAAGGCATGGAGCGACACAATCGGCAAGAACTACAACCCATACAAAGAGAAGCATGAAAAGCGCCTTGATTGGATCCCCAGCAGCATCAAGTCCTCGTTGCCGAAGAAGGCAGAGTACATCTACTTCGTAGGGTGCACCGCCTCCTACAGGCAGAAGGAAGTCGCTATAGCGACTGCGAAGATGCTACAGAAGCTCAAGGTCGACTTCACGATTGTCGACGATGAGTGGTGCTGTGCGTCTCCATTGTTGAGGACCGGTCAGTACGACATAGCAAAGGACTTCGTTGAGCACAACTCCGCACTGCCAGACAAGTACAAAGCATCTGCCTTCATAACCACGTGCTCTGGCTGCTATAGGACGCTCTCAAGGGACTACAAGATGGACGCGCCTGAAGGATACGCCGACAAGTATGGCAAGAACCTGCCAAACACTAAGGTAATCCATACGACTCAGCTGGTCGATGAGATGCTGAAGAAGGGCGAGATAGAGTTCACTGGGAAGTTTGCCCAGAAGGTAACCTACCACGACCCATGCCACCTCGGCAGGCACGCAGAGGTCTACGACGCTCCAAGGAACATCCTCAAGAAAGTTCCAGGCCTGGAGTTCGTTGAGATGTACAGGAACCAGAAGTTCTCCTTCTGCTGCGGTGCAGGCGGTGGCGTGAGGGGCGGATTCGCAGACTACTCGCTCGAGACAGCAGCCAAGCGTGTCAAAGAGGCAGAGTCGACTGGTGCACAAGTGCTTACAAGCGCTTGCCCGTTCTGCTACACCAACCTTCACGACGCAATCGAGATGAACAAGTCTCCGCTCAAGTTCGAGGACATAGTGCAGATCATTGAGCCGATCGTGAAGCGGAAGTAAAACTTCCTTTTTTCTTTTTTATCTTTTTAATGCAAAAATTTATTAAACATATTCAGTTTTGCATGCAGTATGTCCTTCTTTGCGATAAATTGTACTCTTGATCCAGACGAAAGGGATTCAGTCGTAAAGAAGAAGCTTGAAGGGATGCGAAATGGCTACTCCGAAGTGCCGTTCAAGGAGCCGCTCGATGGCTTTGTCAACGCTTTAAATATGAAATTAGATGCAAAGCGTATCGAGGTGGAGGGATGGCTGACGCCTACCCCGCCTGATGAATTGCGTTTTATGACCACCGTAGAGAATTACGTATCTTTCATTGATTCCAATGGCTGTCTTGAGTACGCCAACAAAGTGAGGGACGTCATCACATCGGAAATTTCATCGGAAATCGGTCAAATCCCAATATTAGTCGGTGTCGACCACTCGCTTACTGGCGGTGCCATAGAAGCTTTGGCAAAGGAGCATGGCGGTGAGAATCTGCGCCTCGTCGTCTTCGACAGTCATTTTGACTTCATCTTGCCTACTATCAGGTGCGGTTTAATACAATACGATCTGGAGACAAATCCTTCTACAAACTTCTCTCCCGACGACCCCTATATCTTTGGGAGGCCCGACAGCTATAACGCAGACTCGTTCCTGCATTACGTTCTGAAGCATCTTCCACCAGAGAACATCCTTGTGGTGGGCGTATCCGATTATCCGCCACCGGCCGCCTTTGAGATAGACGATGAGCGAGTCAAGCGCTATCTCGATTATTATACAGGCATCGAATCGCAAGGGGTGACCGTGATAAAGAAGGAAAATATAAAATCTTACAGGGATGTGGTACGCGCCAAACTCTCAAATACGGACAAGCCATTCACGTACGTGTCAATAGACGTCGATGTCTGTTCCAACACCTCGCTTAAGGGTGCCCGGTTCCTTGACTACCATGGTGTAGATCATCGTGACCTGTATTGGCTTATGTCCGCAATATCCAAGTCGTCAAATAGGTCCAAGTTGGTGGGCATGGACTTTATGGAGTTTGATGTATTCTCTGCAGGCGCCCTCTTCTCGGGCAGGCGTGACCGAACATATGAGATCATGGCAGAGGCGTTCCGCCGGCTCACCATTAAACGAACTTAGTCTATTGACGATTTTTTTAACGATAATAGCCGATAAATAACATTATATACTTCGACAACTATCTATTATACGCTGATAAAGATGTCTCTCCAGATTGTTAAGCGTGCTGTTAAGGCAAAACGGAAGAAAGCCGTGGAGTCTAGGGCTGAAGCCCTTTGGGAGAGCCCCCTTGCCGAATGGGAGCCGCAGAAGTAGCGATAATGCTAATATCCACTCCTTCTATACTATACTGGGGTTTATCAAATGAACGGTTTAATATTCGCAACTGGTGATGCGATCACCAGTTTCCTGTCATCCACTCTTGGGATAATCATCGTCCTAGCGATAATACTGTGGTTCCTCTCATCATCTCTTAAGATCGTTAAGGAATATGAGCGTGCGGTGATCTTCAGGCTGGGCCGACTGGTAGGTGCGAAAGGGCCTGGGCTCTTCTTCATAATACCTATAATCGATACTCTGCGCAAAGTTGACCTTAGGATTCTGACCTTCGACGTTCCAAAACAGATGATCATAACCCGCGACAACATTACTGTAAATGTGGACGCCGTCGTATACTACCGCGTATTCGACCCGAACCTTGCGATTACGAAGGTTGAGAATTATACGCTATCGACGAACCTTCTTGCCCAGACGACGCTTCGCGACATACTTGGTCAAGTTGAGCTCGATGAGCTGCTTACTAAACGCGATGAACTAAACCAGAAGCTTCAGACCTCTCTCGACAAGCCGACCGATCCGTGGGGAATAAAGGTCACTGCGGTCGTAATAAAGGACGTATCCATCCCCGAAGCCATGCAGCGTGCAATGGCAAAGCAAGCGGAGGCTGAGCGCGAGAGGCGATCTAGGATAATCATCGCAGAGGGGGAGCAACAGGCTGCCCAGAAGATGAACGAAGCCGCCGAGCTATATGCGAAGAACCCCTATGCCCTCAAACTGAGAGAGTTCCAGATGATCTCAGAGGTCGCAAGGGAGAAGAATCTGATACTCGTAACCGCCTCTCAAGGTCAGACTATTGTCAGTGAAGCCGCAGCGATCGCAAAGGCATTGGACAAGCAGAAAGCAGGTAACTGAGGATGAGTGAAAAACGGGGAAGTTTTTTCCTCCTCGCCATCACCTCTCTCCTGTTTTTTTTGACGCTATCAGCAGGTACTGCTCTAGGCGATCCTGACGGCCATGTGCTAGACTTCAAGCTGACAGGTACTATCACTGCCGCTCACGCCGATGCATTCGATGACGCCGTGGCAGTCGCAACATCCAGAAATTATTCGGCAGTTGTTATCGAGATTTCCACGCCGGGCGGAAGCGTAGATGCCATGCTACGGATAATTGCCACTATCGATAACTCGCCGATTCCGGTCTTGCTCTTCGTTAGCCCGGCGGGGACGTCTGCGTGGTCTGCGGGGACATATATTCTCATGGCAGCTCACGTCTCTGCGATGGCGCCCAACTCAGTTATCGGCTCGTGCCAGCCTGTATCGTATTCCCCATTAGGGAGCTCGACCATTAATGACAGCAAGACGATCAACGCGCTCGTTGAGGTTATGGTGACCCACGCCCAGTCCCGAGGACGGAACCAGACCCTTGCAGCGAGCTTCGTTACCGAAAACACGAACGTAGACGATAGCGAGGCTCTACTATACGGCGTCATAGATTACCGCGCCAACTCTCTGCAGAACCTCCTTGAACAGGCAGATGGCATGCGTGTGAACACATCATCAGGGGTTGTCACACTTCACACAAAAGATGCTGCGATAACCGAGTATGGGTACCGTATCAGGGAGATTCTGCTAAATTCAATCGCCGATCCACTGATCTCTAGCCTGCTCTTCATGATTGGCATCTTTGCGCTAATATTCGGATTCTCTGCTCCAGGCCACGGAGGCGAGATTCTAGGTGCCTTAGCGATACTTCTTGCACTCATCGGGATGGGGTTCAATGTCAATGTGGTATCCGTCATTATTGTAATCGGCGGCGCCATCCTGCTCATCTATGAATTGGCGACGCCTGGGTTTGGTTTATTTGGCATCTCTGGAATAATATTGCTTGCGATGGGGGCGCTATTACTGATACCTTTCTCACCTGAAACTTGGGCAATTTCTGCCAGCTGGTATGGTGCATTCACTGCAACAATTTTAGTTGTTATAACCTTAATTGCTGCTATATTTCTATTCGCCATATACAAGGTCCTTCAGATAAGACGGAAGAAGCCTGTAATCGGGACGATCATTGGCGAGGTCGTCGTGCCTGAGAGCAATGCCGATCCGGGCGTTAAAATATTTGTCATGTACAACGGCGAATACTGGGAGGCAAAATGCAGAAACGGCATTGTTGCAGGCAAGCGGTATACCATCGTCGACAAGGAAGGGGCGGTCCTTATACTCGAGGAGGCTCCGCAATAGCTATTTTTACTAGACTCAAGTAACACACCAATGATGGCCTATGTTCTCGGCTTTTCTATTCGATCTAGATGGCACAATCCTTAACTCCAAAAAACCTTTCATCATTGCCTATAACCGAGCTCTGGCAAAACACGGGTTGCCTCCTTTACCCTCTAACGAAGATAGTGCTATAAGAATACTGAGAAATCCAGTCGAGTCTATTTTTCCAGAGCTCCTTGGTGCCGAAAGATGCAAAGATGATGCCTTCGTCGAGTCATTTGTTGACGACCTTAAGGAGTCATATGGCGAAGTTTATCTTGAAGACACAAAGCTCAACCCAAACGTACGTGAAACATTGGTCTATCTAAAGGAATCAGGAAACAAGGTTGGTGTAGTTACATCGAGGCTGTCATTCGCCGATTACATTATACCCTCCCTAAACAGCTTGGGCATAGGTGAACTTGTTGATGTCGTAGTGACTTCAAAGGATGTGCTATACTCAAAACCGTCGCCTGATCCTTATTTTCTTGGTGCCGAGAAGCTTGAAAAAACCCCCAATGAATGTGTCGTGGTTGGCGACTCACCTGAAGACGTCGTTGCAGGAAAGGCCGCTGGGATGTTTACCGTCGCCTATACCCGTGGCTTCTATACTCTGGAAGAGCTCACAAAGAACAGCGCCGACGTAATAATCGATGACTTTTCAAAACTCACTCAACTGCGGTCTCTCCGATTCGTGGAAAAACTTTAAGAAATCACTCGGGTAGTTACCTTGGAGGAAGATAATTACGCCATTCAGCATTGAGGGTATGTCGCTCTACGAGAATGAGAAGATCAATCCCCGCGACCCGGTCATTCTATGCGGTCTACCTGATGTAGGGCTGGTCGGCATCATTGCGGTCTCGCACATAATTAAAGAGATGGGGATGGCAGAGGTGGGTTACATCGACTCTGACATCTTTCCACCGGTCGTCGTATTCCACCATGGAGAGCCTAAATATCCTCTAAGAATATTCCAAAAGGGAAACCTCATAGCACTCTTCACGGAGACGGCGTTGTCCCCAGAATCGATTTCGCCATTATCAAAACTGATAGTGAAATGGGCAAAGGAGAAAGGCGCATCTTTGTTAGTCTCACTTGGTGGCATCGGTGTTCCCAATAGGATCGATATTGATTCGCCTAAGGTATATGGCGCAGCCACGTCTCTCCCTATAAGGGAGACCATAAATAAGCTAGGCGTACCTCTTATGGAAGAGGGCTTCCTTGTGGGGCCTTACGCACTCATCTCCAAGCAGTCAAAGGCTGAATATGTACCAAACCTGCTGTTGCTTGCGGAGTCGTTTCCGCAGTATCCCGACCCAGGGGCAGCCGCCAACGTAATCTCAGAGTTGAAGAAATTTACCCCTATAGATGTGGGGATAAAGTCGCTGACAGAACGTTCCGAAGAGATAAGGCTGAACGCAAGGGAGCTCATGCGCAAGACCACCGAGAATATGCAGAAGATGGGAAAGTCGCAGGAATATGAACTACCGATGATGTACCTATAGGAGGAATGTCCGTGCCTAGGAAGCTGCCATCAACTTCTGGAAGCGAATGGCTTAATGGCGCGATGTGGGATCATTTGGAAGGGTGCCTTGAGCCGCTCTCTGAGATCCAAGAGACCGAACTGGAGATCATAATCCGGGTAGACATTCCATGCGTGAAACGGAAAGAAGACATCAGCGTAAAGCTTACAGAGGATACGGCCACCATTGAGGCAAAGATTGAGAATGTAATCCAATATGAGCGGTGGGGCACTTTTCAGAGGCAGGCCCGATTCTTCAGATACTCTAAAACATTCGCCCTGCCTTCGAAGATAGATCCAGAATTCTCCAAGGCGCGTTTTAAAAACAACGTGCTCGAACTTAGATTGCCAAAGAAGGAGCGGCATTTCACAATAACCGTCGAGTAGTCTCACACACTCATTTTCCCCATCACTTTCTTTAGAATCTCAATGCTGTCATAGAACTCCTTAATCGAGACATTCTCCAATGGCGTATGGTCAAGCTTAGAGTTACCCGGGCCATAAACGACAGCAGAGGTCTTGCTTCGGCTCACGAAATCGTTGACATCGCTGGTCCCTGTCTTGCGCAACAACCTGCACTCCCTGCCGCTCTGCTCCTTGATCGCATCCTTGAATGCATGAACAAGCCTGGAATCTGAATCCTCTTGGAACGGTGCGGTTTCATCGATGAACTCATATTCAATCTTTGCCTTCTCCTCGCAGATGCGTGCAGTTTCTATCATGTCTCTCAACTCATCCTTCACTGCAGATGTGGTATTTGACCAAGGGATCCTTACATCAACCACAAGCTCACAGCAGTCAGGCACTGTGTTATCTTGCCTACCGCCGTCGATCAATGTGACGCAGAGTGTATGGCTCGAATATACATCTCCTCCCTGAGACCACTCTGCCTCCTTCTTCCTCAACCTCTCAACCACCCTCATCGCAACATATATCGCATTCTCGAAAAGCTGAGGCGCGCTAGCATGGCCAGGTGCCGTCTGGCACCTCACTCTCATGACCAGCCTTCCTTTGTATCCTACCGTAACCGCATAAGTGCCGCTCGGCTCCCCGAATATCGCATAATCAAAACTTTCGTTGCACCTTGACGTAAAATGCTTCATGCCTTTACTCTTGCCCTCCTCGTCGACGACCGCAAGCACAACCAACGTTCCCTTGCCGCCCCCTTCCAAGTATTCAGAACTGGCGCAGATCAGCGCTGCAAGAGGCGCCTTCGCATCGACGGCACCCCTCCCAAATATCACCTTGCCCTTCCTCTTTACCTTCAGGAACCCTTCTACAGTGTCCATGTGGCCGCAAAGCAGCACCTTTGGGAACCCTGATCCTGCTCTGCCCTCGACATTGCCTACCTCATCGATGCTCACATTAAGGCCGAGTTTCCTTAACTCTTCAGCTAGGAGTGATGATATCTCCCCCTCCTTTCCACTCGGGCTATACGTCTCCAGCATCCTTTGAAGCAAGGCTTCTGGATATCCCTCTTTCATCGGCTCAAGCACCGGCCGTTCTCTTCTTCTCCACGGTCCTTATTGAGTCACTGACTACCTGGAACACCTTTTCCGCCTCCTGCTCGGTTATTGTCAGGGGCGGAAGAAGGCGAACCACCGTCTTGCCCGACTCAAGAACTATCACGCCTTTCTCAAGCGCCTCAAGAATGATGTCCATTATCTCAAACCTCATATCGATGCCGATCATGAGTCCCAATCCCCTTACCTCCCTTATCATCTTAGTGTCCAGCTCTCCAAAGCGCTTTTTGATGAACTCTCCCATCTTTGCAGCGTTTTCGACTAACCCATCCTCAAGGATCGCATCAATTGCACCCGTGCACGCAGCACAGGCTAGGGGGTTCCCTCCAAAAGTATTTGAATGCTCACCGCGCCTCAAAGAGTCCATTATATCGGCTCTTGCAAAAGTTGCTCCTATTGGCATCCCCCCTCCGAGCGCCTTGCTTGAGCACAGTATGTCAGGCTTAATTCCAAAATGTTGGTGAGCCCATATCTTGCCGGTTCTTCCAAATCCGCTCTGGACCTCATCGAGAACCATTATCAGACCTTTGTTATCGCATATCTCCCTGACCTGCCTAAGATAGTCATGAGGTGGGACATTGATGCCGCCTTCACCTTGAATTGGCTCAACGAAGACTGCGCCTGTATTATCGTCAATTGCGCCCTCCAGCTTCTCCGCCTTGCCATAAGGCGCAAATTTGACGTCGCTTAGTAGCGGCATGAACGGCTCGCGATACTTTGATGCCCACGTGAGCGAGAGCGCCCCCATGGTCTTGCCGTGATAGCCGTTGACCATTGCGACAATCCCCCTCTTTTTAGTGTACTTTCTGCATAGCTTTATTGCAGTCTCAACGGTCTCGGCACCCGTGTTTGAAAGGAACACCTTATCTGTGCCCTCGGGTTTTATCTTGGCTAGCTTAGAGAGACATTCTTCCCTCGCGTCGTTGTAGAATGAGCCGTGGCATGTTAATATTTTCTCGGTTTGCCTCCTTATTGCATCCACGACCCGCGGGTGGCAATGCCCAAGTAGCGCCACTCCATAGCCGCATCCGCAGTCAATATACTCCTTTCCAGTGCTGTCCCATACCTTCGTACCCTTGCCCCTTACTAGGGTCACGGGGCGCTTCCAGAACGTATCCGCCATAAACTCATCTTCGTATTTCAAAGCGTAATCACCGTACCCCTCTTTCCTTCCATGGCGTCGGTCAAAGGTCTTTCGACAAAACCTGAAGTTATGACTGCTTTGCCGACGCCTCCCTTGATCGCCTCCACTGCTGCATGTATCTTCGTGCTCATACCTGGACCGATGTTGGCAAGGAGAGTATCGACCTCAAGCGCGCCTATCATAGGCATCACCTTGCCATCCATTATTACGCCCTCCACATCCGTCAGGTAGACCACCATATCTGACTTTATTGCTTTGGCAACATTCGCGGTAGTCCTGTCGCCGTCTATGTTGAGCGGCTCATACTCTGTTCCCATTGCCAGCGGAGAGACCACAGGTACATAGCCCTGTCTCTTATACACATCTGACGCTGCCGACGAATAG
>MAGU01000023.1 GCA_001717025.1 Candidatus Methanomethylicus oleisabuli
ATGTGTATAAGAGACAGGCCGTATAGGGTCTGACCATTGTTCAGCCCTGATCTCGGAAGCCAAAACTACTCTGAAGAAGGAGGAAAGAAAATGGGTTATTATCGCGAAGGCACGCGCAAATTCGGTGGTCCAAGACGTGGTCCAGCAAACTTCGGTCCAAAGCCGGTAGAGGAAGGCATGGAATACGAAGTTGACATCAAGGAAATCAGCAGGCGCGGAGAAGGCATAGCCCGCGTAGAAGGCTTTGTCGTCTTCGTTCCGAACACAAAGGCTGGGGACCACGTAAAGGTTAAGATCACAAAGGTATCCAACCGCTTTGCAACGGCTGACATAGTGCAATGAATCGTGATTGTAGCTTCTGCTGCTCATCACAATTTTAATTTTTTTTAAGGCGTCCGCCGGCATCCCCCCTTAATTCTTAAATATCTTTTGCGCATTAATCTCTCTGTTAGTTTTTTTGGTAGGTGCCACACCTTTGGACGAGCTGATCTTCCAAATAGGTAACTTGAAAGTAGGCAAGAATCTCGACGTCCACCTTGACGGCGCCCCCATCCCATTTTCTGTAAGGACCCTTAGAGATATCGCGCCCGTTCTTCTGGATCGAGACGTTGCGAGTAAGCTTCCGCTTGATACTGTACTCTACAAGATGTATCGCAACGCAGAAAGAGCCATTCACAGGCCCCTCTTCCAAAAGCACCGATTGAGGTATGACCTAACCATAATGGTGCCAATCCATCTAGGAAGCGAGTTCAATAAGACTTTAGGTCATACTCATCCCGACTTCATCCCGGGCACCTCGTATCCAGAAGTCTATCAGGTGTTGCATGGCGAGGCAAGCTTCCTGCTTCAGAAGCTAAGGGATGGCATAGTAGAAGATTTTAAGGCGATTGATGCCTCGGCGGGGGAGGCAGTCCTCATACCGCCGAACTATGGCCATGTCACTGCCAACTGCGGAGATGACCCTCTCGTGCTGTCGAATCTCGTATCGACAGATTTCGAATCGATATACTCTGGTTACATCAGGCACAGGGGGGCCGCATACTATCTGCTCGTAGATGGTCGACTAGTCCCGAACCCATCTTACGGTCGCTTGCCGAAGCCTGTGCGCGCAAAGGATAAACTCGAGATCAAGAGTGGCCTCTATACAGACTTTGTTGAAGATCCTGAATCCTTCAGCTATCTTGCAAGCCCATCACGCAAAAAATAACATTGCTTATGATGCCAATAATGCCGAGAATAGTGCGCTTCACTGATGGCGAAAAAAACTAAAATGTTTTAAAGCATCAGGGTTAATTTCAGCTAAGGGATTCTGATGAAACGCGATACCCTGCCATTCTACACGATGGATAACTTCGTATTCGATGGAAAAAAAGTGCTGCTTCGGGTGGACATAAATTCGCCGATTGACAATGCAGGAAACATTTCAGATGAAACGCGAATCCGTAGCCACGCTGAAACCATCAACGAGCTCATAGACCTTGGGGCGTCGGTGTCAATTCTCGCACATCAAGGTCGACCTGGCGACGCAGACTTCACAACACTGGAAGCTCACTCTAAGATGCTGCAGAAGCACGTGAAGGCGCCACTAAAGTACGTCGACGACCTATTCGGACCAACTGCCCGGGAAGCCATAAAGTCTATGAATCAGGGGGACGTTCTCCTGCTTGAGAATGCCCGTTTCTATTCTGAGGAGAACGTTGAGAAGGTGCCTGAGGTTCAAGCAAAGACGTTCCTCGTGAGGTACTTGGCGCCTCTCTTCTCAATTTATGTCAACGATGCATTCGCAACGGCGCATAGAGGCCACCCGTCCTTGACCGGATTCCCCATGGTAATGCCGTCTGCAGGCGGTAGGCTACTCGAGAAAGAGGTCGAGTTTCTGAGCACCGTGTCCAGTGGATCGTCAAAACCGTGCATATTCGTCCTAGGCGGTGGCAAAGTATCGGACTCCGTGCAGTTGATGGAGACTCTCCTGCCAACGGGCATGGCTGACAAGGTGCTCCTCACTGGCATGATCTCCCATCTATTTCTTATAGCTCAGGGTAAGAAGGTGGGGCGTGCGACCTTGAAGATAATGGAGGGCAAGGGTCTGAACTCCCTCTTGCCTCGAGCGGAATCACTCCTCAAGAAATACGGTGAACGAATAATGACTCCAGTTGACGTGGCTACCCTAAAGTCCGGGGCAAGGTACGAAACTGGGCTATCTGGTGTTGGGGACGATGCGCCAATCTATGACGTAGGCGAGGGTACGGTAAGCGCGTACTGCGAAGAGCTAAAGAAAGCGAAGACTGTTATGATGCGCGGCCCTGCCGGCTTCATCGAAGATCCGCGCTTCACAAGGGGATCCGAGGCGCTACTCAGGTGCCTAGTCTCTACAAACGCAAAATCGCTCCTTGGTGGGGGTCATCTCAGGGCGATCTCGGAGAAGCTAGGGGTCGCAGATAAGATCGGTTACTTCAGCACAGGCGGAGGTGCATTCATAACGTTCCTCTCGGGAGAGAAGATGCCTGCATTAGAAGTCTTAATTACCTCTGCTAAGAAGTTTAAATCAGATAAATAGCATCATTATGGTGATATGGATGAATATTAGAGTTGCCATAAACGGATATGGAACCATTGGAAAACGGGTAGCAGATGCTGTCCTCAAGCAGAACGACATGACATTGGTGGGCGTGACCAAGACAAAACCAAGCTACGAAGTAGACCTTGCCATCTCTAGGGGCATCAGAATATACGCCTCTTCGGTTGATCGGGTCAAGCTATTCGAAGAGGCAGGAGTCCAGATATGTGGCACCTTGGACGATTTGCTGAAAGAGGCTGACGTCGTCGTGGACTGCACTCCAGGTAAGGTTGGCGCATCGTATAAGCCCGTTTACGAGAGGGCAAAGGTCAAAGCCATCTGGCAGGGTGGGGAGAAACACGACATCGCAGGATTCTCATTCAATGCAGTCTGCAATTACAAGGAAGCGCTGGGTCGCGAGCAGGTGCGGGTAGTCTCCTGCAATACCACGGGTCTTTGCCGTTCGCTCTTTGCGCTAGACAAGTCCTTTGGCATCCGGAAGGTGAGGGTAGTCCTCATGCGAAGAGGCGCCGACCCAGCCGAGGACTCTAAGGGCCCAATCAACAGCATAGTGCCTGACCCTGTAACCATCCCCTCGCATCATGGACCCGACGTACAGAAGGTGCTGCCTCATATTGACATAACAACGACCGCCTTCGCCGTCCCCACGACCCTGATGCACGTTCACCTTCTCAACGTTGAGTTGAACAGAGATGTGACGGAGGGGGAGATATTCAGCGCCTTCTCGCAATATCCGCGTATACGCATAGTAAGCGCATCCGATGGGATCGGCTCAACCTCAGCGATCATTGAATATGCTCGGGACCTAGGTCGGCACCGATACGACATGCCTGAGCTGGTCATATGGAAGGAGTCTGTAAAGTCATTCGGCAAGGAGATATACCTGACACAGGCGGTTCATCAGGAGTCCATTGTCGTCCCTGAGAACATCGATGCGATAAGGGCCATGACAAGGATCGCCAAGAGCGGGGAAGAGTCTATGAAACTTACCGACGCATATATGGGCATAGGGAGGTAGTCCTTTGTTCAAGAATATACTAGTTCCGTTGGACGGGTCTCCCGCCTCTCTGCGCGCTTTGGATCTGGCAATAGAGTTCTCGATGAGGGATGGCGCCAAGCTCTCCCTTCTTTATGTAATTGTTCCCCCGCCGATGTGCAATGCGAAAGAGTACGTCGATGAGATGACCAAGGTTGGAAACTCCGTCTTGGAGGTTGCCACGTTCAAATGCGATGGTTGCGGCATCAAGGTACGCCCTGTCCTAAAAGTCGTTGAAGAGAATAGGACATCGACTGCAAACGAGATAGTTAAGGAGGCAGTCGAAGGTCGGTACGACTGCGTCGTAATAGGTTCTCGTGGATACTCCGGCGAGATGGGGATCCTGATGGGGAGCGTTGCCATCTCGGCAGCCATCAGCATGCCTTGCACGACGATAATTGTCAGATAAAGCGACTCATAGAATCAGGGGTTGGGCATCTTTTCCGAGTTGAAGTTTGGAACGGACGGTTGGCGATCGCGCATAGACCTAGACTTCAACGACGAGAACGTCATGAGAGTCGCAACCGGCATCCTTCGGTATCTCGAGCAGTCCTGCCCTGAAAGGCGTGGCGTCTTCGTAGGGTACGATGGGCGAACGAGTTCCCGGCACTTTGCCGAATGCTGTTCTGCAGTATTGGCATCCGGCGGGATGGAATGCTTCATGCCGCCGAGACCCGTACCGACCCCAGTCTCGGCATACGCAGCAGTGAGATATTCGCTTAAGGGGTCTATAATGATCACCGCGTCTCACAATCCACCCGCCTATAACGGGATAAAGTTCATCCCTCACTACGGTGGACCCGCTGCGCCTGAGATTACTGATGCCATCGAGCGGCTTATACCGGCACGATCGAGTCGCCGCACCGGTGCCATCTCCGGGTCGCAGCGCTCTTTGATCTCAGAGCTCGACCCGGTGCCGTCATATATATCACATCTCGAAGACCTTATTCATGTACAAGGCCGCTCGCTTAATGTGTTTCTGGACCCAATGCACGGAGCTACTGCTGGGATCCTTGACCATATAATGGAACACTTTGGCGTGAGAAGCACCGTCTTAAGGGGAAATATCGATCCTTTCTTCGGGGGAGGCATGCCCGACCCTATACCTTCCAATTTATCCATCCTGCGGCAGCGAGTCGTTGAGGCAGGGGCCGATCTGGGCATAGCGCTGGATGGAGACGGCGACAGGCTAGCGGTGGTTACAGATACTGGCAATTTTCTGATGGCAAACCAGATCCTGCCGATCATATATCTGCATTATAACGACATCCGAGCAATAAAAGGCGATGCCGCTAGGACCGTAGCAACGTCGCATATGATTGACCGCGTCTGCGCTTCAAGGGGCTTCAAGGCAATAGAGGTCCCCGTTGGTTTCAAGTACATCGGCGCGCTCCTCCTCAGGGGAGAGGTTGTCGTCGGCGGCGAGGAGAGCGGCGGCATAAGCTTCGCCGGTCACATTCCTGAGAAGGATGGGATAGCTTCGTCTCTGATGCTGCTCGAGCATATAGATGCAGCTGGCGTCTCGATATCGTCTATCATGGAACGCATGTACGCTGATTATGGCTCATTCGTCTCCTCAAGGGAAGATCTTCGTATGGACTCGCTCTCTATGGGTGTTATACGTGAGATCGAGTCTAGAGCATCCGCGCGGATGGGAGGTCAAATCAAAGGTATAAACCGGATGGACGGCTTGAAGATAACCTTTGACGACGGCGCATGGCTGCTCTTCAGAAAATCCGGGACAGAGAACGTCGTTCGAATTTATGCGGAGTCCAGCTCTAGCGAGCGCACTTACTCCCTTCTGGGCGTCGGTCGTAGCCTAATCTGATAGTTTCATATGAAACGAATATTTTAAAAGCCATGTTGCGCTACGTCTCAAACCTTGGTGGATTCCGGATGCTATGTTGGGCGCACGAGCTTGAATTCATGTCTGTCTGTCCCAAATCCGCTCTTCGCGCATGCCCGCACTGCTGTTTAGGCATCAGGCCTGTGCATAATGGCTGATCGGGGGGGCTCCTATGGCTTCGACACCAGTCTGGAGACGGGGGAGATTTCTATTTCTGCTGCTGTTGCCCATTCCCGCATTTTTCTTATCTTTGCTTATAGGCGCATACCCATTGCCTCCTGACGTGGCACTTAACATCTTCTTCTCAAAATTGCTGTATCCCATCTTCCAATATCCATCCACGCCCGTGCAAGAGTCTGTGATATTCGACCTTCGCCTTCCGCGCATCCTCCTAGCGATGCTAGGCGGGATCGCCCTCTCCGTATCAGGGGCATCGCTGCAGAGCCTCTTCAAGAACCCTCTTGTAGACTCTTACATATTGGGGGTATCCGCCGGTGCAGGTCTTGGGGCATCAATCGGCATCGCATTCCTGCCCGACGTTCCTGGTTCGCCGCAGATTCTATCCTTCGCATTCGGATTCTTGGCATTCTTAATCTCTTACTATGTCGCAAAGAGCAAGGGCGAAACCCCAGTCGTCTCTCTAGTGCTGGCGGGCGTCATCGTCACCGCGTTATTCTCAGCCGGCCTCTCAATAATAAAGTTCTTTACCGACGTCAACCGGATGGCGGGCGTGGTCTACTGGCTTATGGGAAGCCTGGCTATCACGGGGTGGTCTGCAGTCTTAAGCTCTGCGCCATTCATCATCGTTTCGTTTGTCTTGATTTACCTCATGCGCTGGAGGCTGAATGTGCTCTCGATGGGCGATGAGGAGGCCAAATCACTGGGTGTAAACGTCCAGAGGGACCGCTTGATAATCCTCATAGCGACTACTTTGATGGTATCCGCCTTCATCTCCGTCGCAGGTGTGATCGGCTGGGTGGGGCTCGTAATACCGCACACCATACGGATGTTCATCGGGACCCCCGACAACCGCTTGATTGTGCCCATGTCCGCATGCCTTGGGTCGGTCTTCCTGCTTCTTGCAGACGACATTGCGAGGTCTGTTACCTCTTTCGAGCTGCCCGTAGGTGTAATAACGACGCTGATAGGCGCGCCATTCTTCCTTTATCTGTTGAAACGCAGAGGTGGTAACGTGTGGAAGTAGTCAGGATTAACGACCTCTTCTTCTCCTACAACGGCGACTTCACGATAGAGGGAGTTACGATCAGCGTCGGCAAGGGCGAGGTCGTATCGCTGCTCGGTCCCAACGGCTCTGGAAAGACGACCCTCATCAAATGCATCAACGCCCTCCTCGTTCCCAAACATGGCAAGGTCATCGTTGCCGGTCGGGACGTAATGAATTACTCCAGAACCGACCTTGCAAAGATGATAGGGTATGTACCCCAGTCACATGAGCCGTCATTCCCGTTCACCGTGAGCGACGTGGTGCTGATGGGGCGCGTGGCGCACTTGGACATATTCCAGCAGCCATCCCGATCCGACTATGCGAAGGCCGATGCTGCCATAAAGACCGTTGGATTGGAGCGCCTCAGGGACAAGCCATACACCCAGATAAGCGGTGGCGAAAGGCAGCTTGCCCTCATCGCGCGTGCGTTGGCGCAAGAGCCTCTGGTCCTGATATTAGACGAACCCACTGCGCACCTGGACTTCAAGAACCAGATCCAAACCCTGCAGATAATCAGGAAGCTCTCCAGAGACCGGGACATTGCTGTAATTCTCAGTCTGCACGACCCGAATCACGCCCTTCTATTCACCGATAAGACCGCGCTTATGAACGGCGGTAGGGTTGTCGCATTCGACGAGCCAGGCAAGGTTATAAACCGAGACAACATCGCTCGCATATATGGCATCGACGTCGATGTGGTCTCTCACCGGGGTCATGCCCTGATCATGCCCTCCATTGCCAGCAATGCCTGCTTGAGATAGGTTGATGGTATAAAGTTTTTTTAGAGAGTGTGGGGTAAGCGTTTATCTGGCACAGAGGTGCGCAATTAGCGCACGACCATAGTTTAATCCCTGCTCATGCACGATAACAACAGGCGATTGCCATGCCAAATGAAAAGCGTAAGACATTTGTGGCTAGGGAGGATCTGCTACTTCAGCTGAATGAGATTGCGAAGAGGAGCGGTCGTAGCCTCTACGAGACCATCAACGACATCCTCGAACAATCAATCTATGCAAATGAGGTCGGAGTCTCGATGCGCGATGCTATCGATAACAGCCACCTCCTAAGGAATGCCAAAGAGAAAGGTATGGTGCTGGGGCTCGAGAACATCTGGCGCGAGATGGCTGAGCTCTCTTACTCCGTATCGAAGGAAGATGCCCTCGCTGCTTGGAGCGAAGCCGGAAAGTGGTTTGCCAAGCGTTATATGATTGAGGGCAAATCGGACACATTCTCTGCGCTGAAACACGATTTGGAGTCCTTCGTGTGGAACGTCCCAGAATTCACTATAAACCAAAAGGAACGCGAGGTAGTGGTGAGGGCGATCTGCCCTAACTTCTCAGAGGCATACTCGTGCCTGCTCTTGGCGTTCCTGACCTCTTGCTTAGGCACATTGGGCTTCGACGTGATGGAAAAAGAGGCATCGCGCGGTAGCCTGAGATTGAAAGCCATATTAAGATAAAGCTGATATACACAATCAAGCCTCATTATTTTATGCAAGTTGGGATTTTGATTTGGTTGTAGCAAGACCACGGGGCAAAAAGCTAGTATACGTCTCTGAGCCTCTTCTCGATGCCATTTCAGCCATCTCAAAGAAGAAGGGAGAATCGATAAGCAAGTTCGTTGAGGACCATCTCGAGGAGGCAGTGAGAGCCGAAGAGATGGGGTATGATTCTGGCGAGATCGTGGGCATTCTCGAGTCGCTGCAGGTTCAGCGCGTGCTAGGCGGCACCTTCGTCCCCTTGGACGCGCTCACTCAGATGTGTGCCCGCTCGTTTATACAAGAGAAAGAGCTGATGCTGTCCCTGTGGTTTGATGGCGGGAAAATGTATGGAAAGTATATAATTGAGCGATAT
>MAGU01000024.1 GCA_001717025.1 Candidatus Methanomethylicus oleisabuli
TCGAGTATGCCTCGTCAAGCTCTGGGTGGCGCTTTTTCATGTCTGGGGGCATTGCTGAGAGCGTGCCGTGACCGAGGCGCTGCGAGGACTTCAGCGAGAGCAGGGTGTTGTAAAGTTGCCTGCAAATATCGATGTGGCGGAGCAGCGTGGACTCCTGCTGTTCTGAAGGGTAAAGGCGATACTTGCAGCAGAGCATCATTAACTGCAACTCGTTGGGAGGTTAAAAGGGTTACGTTACGGTATCGGCATTCACCCCACCCATGAATGGCGTGGGTTTTCTGCCGATGTTTTGATAAATCTGTAATGTGGGCAGCGTGGACTGGATCGCTGCCGGAGGGCGGAATCTCTTTAAGGGCGTGCGGCGTCTGGGGATAGCGGTGCTCCTCAGGAAGGGGGTACCCCCATAAAAGGTGAAGATCGATGGCGGACCTCTCCCAACTGTTCAACGTCTTCATTCTCGCTATATCTCCGGTCGTCGAGTGCAGGGGGTCGATACCGTACGGCATAGTTGCCGGGGTAGACCTCCCGACCGTGCTGCTCGTCACTCTGGTTGGGAACTGCCTGCCGGTGCCTTTCCTGCTCCTCTTACTGAAGACCGTGGAGGGGTGGCTGATGCGGAGGGAAGACTCGAACCCACTGAAGCGCCTATTCATAAGGTATGTGGAGTCGCTTCGGAGGAGGAGCCACGACCAAGTTGAGAAGTATGGGTTCTTGGGGCTAGTGCTCTTCGTTGCGATTCCTGTGCCTGGGACTGGGGCATGGAGCAGCAGCATCGTCGCATACCTCTTCGGCATGGAGTGGAAGAGGTCGCTTGCTACGATAGTCATTGGCGTGTTATGTGCAATGGCTATAGTGACCATGCTCACGCTCGCGGTAGGCGTCGTTTTGTAGCCCAGCTTGATTTTGCTTACGGCGTTTGAGCTGTCAAGAGCGCCGCTAAGCGTTGTGCGGTTTTAGGAGGGGGCGCCGCGTAAATGCCGGGACCGTAAAGGTTGGCGTTCACAACAGTCAGGCTTGTGCATAAAGGCAGGGTTATGCCCTTAGGTGGATGGTAAATCTAAGGGGGCGCCGGTCAGATCTTATCGACGACCTCGACCCATAGGCGCATCTTTTCTAGCTGGAGCGCCATGAATTTGCGATAGTTCTCGTCGGAGATAGCGTGCATTCCCTTCTCCAGCAACCCTGCCAACGATAGGTAGGCGTCGGCGTAGGTCTTGCCGGTCAGGTCGCCGTCTACTATCTGCCATAGGCTCTCGTTCAGGATCATGCCGTCCATCTCCTTCTTAAGGTCCTTGAAGACGCTGCGGGGCCGCTTGTCGTGCGTCCCGGCTGGCTTGCCTAGAGAGACCTTGTCTCCAAGGTGGTCGGCGATGCGCTTGACGAATATGCCGGACCATATGTCGTCGAACCGGTCAATGCCCATGGCGTTCATATATAGCTGGTAGAAGGCGGGGATTACCTTGGGGACGAAGGATGTGTTCATGCTGCAGACTGCGAAGTATGTCCCCCCATCTACTATGACCTTATCACGGTTGAGCGAGACCCCCTTTACACCGCATCTGCCGTCCATGCCGCCGTTGTAAAGGATCGTCAGCGCATCGAAGTCAGGATTCCCGAGCCAGTGCCCCATGTTGACGACGCATCTGCCGCCCGAGGCCCGCCACTCGTAATTCTCTGCCCTCTGCTCGCGGGAGTAAGGGTGCCCTCGGGGGAAGAACCTCCCGGGCGAGCCCATAGCGATCATGTCTAGGGAGTTGTACCACCTCGATGGCGAAGAGACGGTCACGCCGCCATCCCCGAAGAGGCTCTCCCTATGCCCTGCGATGAGGTTGCTTATGATGACGTCGTCGTCCAGCTCGACGATGAAGTCCGCCCCCTCCTCGAGGGCAACCAGAAAGCCGAAGGACGTCTCGGCGTGCGCCCTCTCCGGGATGACGGAGAGGTATCGGCAGTAAGGCGCCCCGAACCGCTCCTTGAACCAGCCGGCGCGCTCGGAAGGACCATAGTACTCGGTCGGGACGCCGCTCAGTATGCGGCTGTTACGCTCCCGCATGGCGGCGCTGCCCTCGTCTACGACCACAACGCGGGTTCCCGTCGCCATTAATTCGTCGGTCAGCCCCCTCAGGTTGTCGAGCTCATTGATGGTGGCTACGACCAGGAACGGCTTCATGCAAAAAAGAAGGGCTGAGGGAGATTAAAAGACTATCCTATCAGTTTGACAAGAACATCCCTCAGGTGCTCTAGGTCGCTAAGGTGGACGAACTCGTCGGTCCCGTGGAACTGTGTGTCGTCAGCGATCGCGCCATAGCTGACCACAGGTATCCCGCGCTCAGACAGAAACTTGCCGTCGTCGCCGCCCAGCGATGCGGCTATCGGCAGAGGCTGCCCGAAGACGGCGGAGGCGGCCTCTGAGAACGCCCTCACGAAAGGCGTGGATGCCGCGGTTACGAAGCCGGGGTCTTCGTAGTCGAACGTCAGCTCGGCATTTATGCCAAGCCTCTCCTTGGCCCTCTCGAAGTAATCCAAGAACTCTGACTTCGCCTCGAGCGGCTCTTCATCGGGCAGGAGGCGCAGGTCGAACCGTGTCCACGCCAGGGCGGGCACAACGTTCTCCTTCTCCCCCCCTCCTATCACCGTGAAGGATATCCGGCCCCAGAGCTTCTTCTTGGGCGACATGGGAGGGGCGTCTATGGCCGAGAGCTTCTGCTCCCGCTGCTTTACGAAGCCCTCGAGCTCGACGAGCAGTCTCGCCAGCTTTGGTATGGGGTTGTCCGCAAGGTAATTGTAGCCCGCGTGCCCCTGCTTGCCGAAGACCTTGATCTCGCCAGTCATTCTGCCGCAGGCGCCGATCCCCACCATGTTAGGCATCGAGTCTACAACTACGCCGCAGTCCATCTTGAGCCGGACGTCCCTCATGAGGTAGCCGATCCCCCAAACGCCGCCTATCTCCTCGTCCGGGGATGCCGCCATCAGGACGTTGTACTTCACGCCCTTGCCAAGCAACCTAAGCGCACCTAGCGATGCGACAATTGCGGACTTGTCATCGGCTGCGCCGCGCCCATACGCCTGGTCGCCTTCGATGGTGAGCTTGAAAGGGTCGTGTTTCCACCCCTCCCCCGGCGGCACGACGTCGTAGTGGGCGATTAGCCCTATCGTCTTCTTTGCGCCTGCGTCAAGTGCCCCGACGACGTTCGGCCTAGGCTTCCCGTCGCCGGTCTTGGCAACAGGGTCGTATATGTCGACCTTTAGCCCTATCGCCTTCATCTCGTCGGCGATTAGTCTTGCGCACTCCGAGTAACCGGTCTTCTTTGAGACGTCGGTGTTGATTGAAACGAGCTTGCCGAGCAGGTTTAGCTCATAGTCTATGCCAGCCATCTGCCACACCACATTGAACTATGAGAGCCACCTTTATTGGCTTTGCCGAATGCCGCGCAACTGCGAGCGCTGCCAGGCGCTCAGATGAGTAAGACGCATATCCAAGTAGGTATAGCTGCGAGCGCCCATATCGACTTTGACCACGCAAATACCTTGGAGCCGTCAAGCGGCGGCACCGGGATCAGGTTGAATGCCGCAAGCCAGAGGTTGATCAAGCAGCCGTATGATGCAAGGTCGCCTACGAAGCCGGTCATCTGAGACAGGGCATAGAATACCGCCGCCAGAAGCAGGTTCGTCGCTGGGCCGGCAAAGGATATTTGGCCGTAGACCTTCATGATGTCGCGCCGGTCCATATTCGGTAGGATGACCATCGGCGTTATGTAGACCGCGCCCAGCGCCGCGAATACCAGACCCCCTCGAGTCAGGATAGCCATCACGAGGGCTAGGACGATGCCCCAAGGCCAGACCTTGTAGACGGCGTAGCAGCCGTAGCGCCTTGCCAAAGTGCGGTGCGCCAGCTCGTGTAGTATGAAGCCAAGACCCGCGGAAAGGCCGGTCAGCGCGAAGATGTAGTAGAAGTACTCGGGGTAGATGAAAAGGGAGCTGATGGAGAAGCAGATGCTTATGACTAGCCATGACGTTAAAAGCCCAAGTGCCTCAGTCATCTTGAAGTCCTGTCTCGTCCTCATTGGCGGCACCAGAGGTGGATAACGGTGCCCATTTTATAAGTCTGTTGCATGCGGGCGCATATTCGAATCCGCGTGCCCCCTGGAGGCAAGGAAGGACTCCGCCTCGGCTATGGACTCCTGGAGGTTCCGGTAATGGACGTAGTTTGCGACCTCCTTCCCGGTCATCCAGGCATAGGAGTCGTGCTCATCAGATAGGCGGATGGCAGCGATGTCGGTCTCTGCGAGGAAGTAGGTTACCTCTTTGTGAATGGTGTCCCCGCCCCACCTAAAAAAATAATCCACAGACCTTGCGAAGCCGTCAATGATCCTTACCTCGCTGGGCTTGATCCCAGTCTCCTCCTCAAGTTCCCTGAGTGCGGCGGCCTTTGGGTCCTCATCTTCGTTGATCAGACCCTTGGGTAGGTCGAGCCTGCCCTCGCACTTTAGTATCAGAAAACGGAGCGCGTCGGTGCGCCTTGCGACGATGAACCCTGCGGATTTAGCTTCCCTGACCCTCTCCAACTACGATGCCTCAATACCAATACATCTGTGGTTCGCAATAAAAACTTTAGTGACCGGCGAGCAGCATGCCCGAGTGAACGCCGTCAGGCGACCTCGGAGGAGGTTGAGTGCCATAGCAGGGATCGCCATGGGGGGATCGGCGGCACCGCCACGGGCGATGGTGCGGGGAGTGGGATTCGAACCCACGAAGGCCTTCGCCACAGGATAACCTATCCGGCCTCCTGTCAAGTCGGATCTTAAGTATGGCACACTCGTTTAGAGTGCCCTGCCCCGTTGTCCTGACTTGGGAATCCCCGCATCGCATTTGCTTTATTCCTGCTTGAGTATTTAGTTTTTCTACAGGGTAGACGCCTATCGCACGAAGAATCAGGCGTAGCCGGAGATGCCTTGTTTGTTACCCATGAGCATGGGGTCTTTCTGAGGTGCCAGATCGAACTGGCATATGGAGTGCCCGGTCTTGATGCACCTCGACTCCTCGCATTTGAACGTCTTGCCGATCAGCTCATTTGTTAGACCGACTAGGAAGCCGCTGATGAAGCTGCTCTTGTATCCGGAGATGTTCTTGGTCGACATGCACTCGAAGTTCTCTTTTATCCTGATGCTCAAGGAGGAGCTACGGAACGAGAATATCCGGAACCGCCCCCATCCCTGAGCCTGCAAGGCATACAGCGTCGCGTTCATCTTCTCCTTTACGCTATGGCAGGGCAGTTGCTCGTTCATTTTCCGACCGTGGGCCTCTCCAAGCTCTTTGCCGACCATGTGGTATATCCCCATGGCGCCGTCGCCCCATTTGTTGTAGAGCGCGCTGAAGAAGCAATTCCACCCCATGAAGCACAGGGCAGCAGCCCTCATCTTCTCGCTGCCCAAAGAGACGAGCAGCGGAAAATCGTAGACGTTGTAGACTAACCCCGGAACGTCCGAGTGAACAGCTTCCAGATGAAGGAGGCGGTCTCCGAATAGCTCCATTATCTTGACCCTTACATCGTCCACGCCGTATTTGGAATCCCTGAGGTCCACTATGGCGAAGTCATAGGCGACGAAGTCCTTGAAATGTCCTGTGAAGGACAGTAGCGGAACGCCAAGCTTCTTGAACATCATGACGAGCTTTGCCCTAGGGCCGAAGCCCTCCGAGTCGATCTTGGCTACAACATAGAAGCCGTAGCACTCCCCTTCCGGGCAGTAGACGATAGCCCCCAACTCCGAGGGCATATGGCTCGGCATGGCAGTCGTTTCAATCATTTGTTGCAAAGGTGTAAAAAAAGGTTGTTAATACGCGAGCGCCACTTCGAGGACGGACCGCCCCATTTTGAGTCATATGGTAGAGTAGATTGCCTCCATAGATGGCTCTTTCAATTCCTGACCTATCAGGACGCACCCGGGATCGGATGCCAACAGATCGCCGTAGTATCCATATGCACGAGCCCTGCAGCCGCCGCACACGCTACGGTACTCACAGTTCTTGCATGCGCCCTTCAAGCGCGTCCTGTCCCTGAGATCGGTCAAGATGCCATTCGATGCCCATATCTCCCCGAACGGCCGTTGCCTCAGGTTTCCAAGGACGAGCGTCGGCATAAAGACGCACGGCGTGACTGCCCCGTTTGGCTGTATGGCGCAGTACATCCTGCCGGCTCCGCAGCCTCCAATGAATCGCGATAGTTCAGCAAGCTTGCCGGGCATAGGAACGGCCGCGAAGTGCGTCGGGGAGACGAGGTTCTTCCCTGATTCGTGCGACATCTGCAAAGACACCCTTGAGAACTGGGGGGCCGTGCACAGCGCCGTGACGTTGGTCGACTGGGTCGTGTTGTAGAGGTACTTGAGCAGTTCCTCGCGCTGCATCGGCGAGATGTCGCGGTCAGTCATGGTAGCGCCTCGCCCGGACGGAATGAAGTTGAACATCATGAACCGCTTGACGCCGAGTTGTTTCGCAATGTCAATGATCTTTGGGATCTGCTGGTAGTTCGTGCTCACAGCGGTCGTCGCAATGCAGGTGTCAATGCCCGCCGAGACGAGGTTCCGGATGCCCTGAATGGCCTTCTCGTAAAGCCCAGGGATTCCACGGAATGCGTCGTGGACGTCTGAGGATGCGCCGTCCAAGCTGACGTCGACATAGCAGACGCCGCAATCCTTCATCCTCTTGGCTAACTGCTCGGTAACAAGTGTACCGTTGGTTGCGACCGATACTGCCATACCCTTCCTGAAGGCGTGCTCGGCGACGGTGAAGAAGTCCCTAGCCATGAGGGGCTCACCGCCTGAGAATGCTATCGCAACGACGCCCTCCTTGTCGAGCTCGTCGACGACTTTCAGCTTCTCCTCAGTGGTAAGCTCGTCGGCGAGCGCGTTCTTCGCATTTTGGTAGCAGTGGGCGCATCTGAGATTGCAGGAGTTCGTAAGGTTCCAGACTACAAGGAACGGGGCGCCGGGTGTGAATGGCTCTTTCATCCCAAATTTGCCCAGACCCTTAATCACAGACATCAGACCGCGCCTTGTGTAAGGATCCTTAAGGGCGCCGCGTACCTGATCCTCCTCGATGCCAAAGGAGGCGACGCCTCTCTTTATTGTCTCAGACACAAGTTTGGAGACCATCCTGCCTTTCAGGCACCGGTTCGGGTGTTCTCGGCCTAGATACTCATCTATACCAAGCTCGATATGATTGATCCCGCATGTTCCGCAGTCCTCAATGGAGGAGAGCATTCCGCTCAGACCCGGCAGACGAATGAGCTGAGATAGAGTTCTTACGATTTTGCTTGCGTCTGCTTGTTCGGACATGGCGTCAGGAGCGCCCGGTGTTCTTTCGCGCCTCATCTCTTTCAACATGACACCCCCCAGTCGTACATGACTTTCATGTATTCGACTTCACCAGGATGCCGTTCAGGAATATGTCAAGAAAATCATCGTATGCTTTTTGGCGATCCCCTAAGATGGAGTCGCCTATTGTGGCCCGCAGCAGCGTGTTGTGGACCAAGTAGCTTATCGCTGCCACCGTTGCAGTTTTAGTATTGATGGCCCGTATCCGCCCTGCCTCGACCTGCTTATTGAGATACTCCTCAAAGCGGGCAATTACGGCATTCATCATGGAGGAGGCTTCATTCAATATTTTTGGGTTCCGCCTCCCTTCAGCAACAATCATTGTAAGCAGGTTTAACTCCCTGCTCAGTTTCAGAATGGCGTTATGCCCAAGTTCAGAAAGGCAGGCATGGACGCCACTCTGCGACTTGCCATGCAAAGAAGAGTCAATCAGATCCTTAACGGTTGCCTCATTTTTCTTTATGACCGCCAGCATTATGTTGTCCTTTGAGCCGAAATTGCGGAATAGCGTAACGGCGTTTACTTTAGCCTCATCAGCAATCATATTGATGGTGGCGCCTTCGTACCCCTCTCTCTCGAATACCGAGATGGCGGCGTCGATTATGCGCTCATCTGTTTTTTTCACGCCAAGGCACCCCATGCAAGCAATCAGTTGCTTACAAAGTAAGTAATAGCTTGCTTGCATTTAAGGTTTATTGCAGGATGGAACAATTAACGAAATGTTTATTGGAGGAGGACCGGACACCCTTCAATGGGGTCCGTGGCGCAGACTGGATAGCGCGTTGGCCTTCTAAGTCAATGGTCGAGGGTTCAAATCCCTCCGGACCCGCCACTCTAAAGGCGAATTGGCATTATTCACATCCGGCTGACCCGACCTGCTTCCTGGCGTATGAGGTTGGGCGTCCGGCTCAGAGCATGAAGATCTTGGTGCGCGCTATTCTCAGCGGTTATGATGGTTGTGGCGCCTGACTGCCACGTTCTTCCTGTTTTGCCATGAGGATCGCCGCGGAAGCAATGATGGTAATTGAAAGCGAAAGCCAGACTTCAGTCAAATCTCTCTTCCGCCCTTCCCGTAGCGGCTCGTTACTTCCACACCTGAAGCGATGTGGCGGGGCACGTGTCTTGAATCGAACGGCTACTCTTTGGCTGAGGCGCCAGATGGATTCGGATATAAGGCGCTTCGAACCAGTATTCACAGCTACAAAGGTCTTAGGCATCGTGACGGGCGCTGCTGACGCGATTTTTTGCCCATTTTTGGTTAAGGCTTATAAGTGCTCTTCAGTTGCTCTATTGCTTTGGCTATTTGTTCGTAGGGCGACTTCATTAATCCAAACACTGACCCTGCACCTAACTGGTTCATGGACGATATTAGCGTGAACGAGCAGACTTTTTCGCCTCCTGGCGTCTGGTAACGTAATCTGAAGTACGGTGTGCCCCACATCCGATCTGCTTTCGCTTCGGTGATCATGTTCAATGGAACCGCGAAGCTTCCTTCGTTCTCCAATCCTTCGTCGATGTTGTTGCTGTAGTAGTCGGTTTTTGCCGACACGAATTTCCCACCGAGGAACTTTATATAGACGAACCTGCGGTCAGTGAGGACCATCTGACCCTTTAACGCTTTGCCCATCCCGATTTTTTCTTTCGGGTAGAATCCAACAACCGCGCTCCCCACAACATTTTCGGACATTGCCTCCAGCCTCTTTTTTTAATGGCTTTCCCTGCAATATTCTATATAATACGATCATATTTGGTTTATGGGGGCGATTGCGCCTCTTCTCGTCTTTTCGGGTTGCAATTTGAGGGCCGGCCTGTGCTTGGGATCCTCTGAGGCCGCCGTGATCAGTTCAATATAATCTTGGCTGATCCTAGAGGATAAACATGATAAGGAAGGAGCTGCCCGAGGCACAGGTTCAGGAGCGGTAAAAAGGGGGTTTGCGGGGGGTGCGCCGATACAAGTGCGCCTCTGGAGGTTCGAATCGTCCGGACCTGCCGTCAGATCAGCTTATCATTGTTTATCATTGGTGATTAATAGCAGGATGGCGCACACAATTCTGGAAATCTATGGCGCCTTGGAAGGAGCTTGCGATTCCCGTGCTGAGAGACGGTCAATGTCGAGAGCTAAGAATGTCATTTGAGACCTCCAATATGTGTCGTTCTAGCCATGACCTCTGCTTTACCCCACACTCACGGGTCTTCTGACTGCTATCTATCAGGTCGCCCTCAACCTGCTTCTCGACTAAAAGACCATACGGGGCGCCATGCTCATCGACGACGAGGAGCCGGCGGATGCCGTGTTTGGACATGATGTCAAGAGCGTTGCCTATGCGGTCTCCGACTTTCACTGATAACACCGGAGAGGACATTACGGAGGCAACCTTGACCTCAGCAGGGTTCAACCCATCGCCAATCACCTTGAAGATTATGTCCTTATAGGTGAGTATGCCGACTACCTTGTCATCCTTCTTTATGAGGACGCTTATTGCTTGGTTCTCTTTCATCACACGCACTGCGTCACTTACTGTTGATTCTGCGTCGACGTAGAAGAGGGTCCTACGCGCAAATTTTTCTACAGGTTCGTTTAGCAGCGTCATAGACACCGATAATAGTTGTTACTGTTTGATTAAAATATTTTATTATCTATGTTGCTATTATATTAACTGATTATGTTTTTCTGAATGGGCAGAAGGCACAGCCGACCCGGCACTTAATGTGTGGTCAGGAAGGGCAGATTGCGGAGGCGGCGCCCGGCATAGCTTCCAATCCAGCACCACATATTTTGCTCTTAAAAATTTATACTTTATAAAAGCCACTTTATTGAAACATAACTCAACAATCCTTATAGGTCAGAGGTGCAGACTAAACAGCATTGTAAAAAAGAGGGATAGAAGATGCCAGAGGGTAAATTTGCTAACAGGGCAGAGTCGAAGGCAGCGTCGGCCGCACCAGCAATCGATTGGCACAAGATGACTTGCAAGGACTGCTCAATTTTCACGCCGATGGGCAAAAGCGGACAGGGCTATTGCAGGAAGCTCGCAACTAAGAAGAGTACCACAAGCAAGGCCTGCAACGCGTTCAAGAAAAAATAGAGTTGCCGCTACCAGTCACCCGCCGGCACGAATCTCGTTATCGAAACATGTTTAGTTCGGCAGGGGCAGTCACTCAAGGCCGTTTGATGCGTGCCATTTGCCATCATCATGCAACAGCTAAAGGTGCTGAGAAGACGGTGGCAACCCATGCCTGACCTTAGGCGTCGGATTGAGTTTGGTGCCGGCTTTGTTGTTGCCAGCTTCGAGACGGGTAAAGCGCCAGATGTATGCGCCCCCAACAAGAGAAGCGAATCTGGCAACATTGTAGCATAAACACCTACAGACGGCTATGGGTCGGACGTTAAGAATACTTACCAGCTCAGGGGCGCGGTGAGAAGCACGATGCGTCTTGGCGAGAAGATATGGTGCAATTCCATGACGCCGACGGAAATCCCTTGACTGTTCCCCGACGAGCCAATAAACGGCTTACTCTGGTGGTTCCTGGTGTATGGAGACCGACTCCACTTCTGGATGCTTCAGCTTGATGGCGGATTCGATCTTTGAGGCATTTATGTGGGAATCAGATACCGTTGCATCCTTCGCGAAGACGCAGCACAGGTTGACCCTGTACGTGCCGTCGAGCTTCACGACCTCAACGCGCCGGCATTTCATTTCAGGATAGCCCTTCATTATCGCTGTTATTGAATTTATGAGGCGGTTTTCAGCCATGTGGTCGTCCATGTCAACGTGGGTGATGTTGTCGACTGGTTCGAAGTGGGACGATGCGCCGCTTATCGATGGGTCCAGAGCCTTTATCTTAGACTCGAGAGACGTTGCTACCTCGTGTGCCTTGGATAGCGGTAGCTCTCCATCGAATTCAAGGTGGAAGTCGACATGACGCCTCTTGTCTATCTCCGAGATGAGTATGTTGTGGATGTTTTTTATCTCTGGGAACATGGTAGCCTCCGATCTTATCTTCTCAATAAGCGGGGCAGTCGCTAAGAGGCACGGCTCGGCACGGACGACCGCGTCTGACCCCGGCACCACTTCGTGCAGCTTGAGTGTAAGCTGCTCAGTCACTCTGTGGGCTTGCGCCAATGACATGACCTTATCGAGTGAAACGGTGATCTCTATGAAGGTGTGCGGTCCGGATTCTCTGACGCGTATCTGCCCAACCTTCCGGATGCCCTCCATATTTAAGGCGGTAGCACGTATCGTCTCTTCAATGCCAGTAGGGGCTCGATCTAGAAGAGTATTTATGGACTTCTTCCCGATGCGGTATGCGATTACGCAGGTGACGGCGGCCACTCCTAGGGCCGCTAACGGGTCGAAAATCCAAAAACCCAGCATCGTTGATATTATGCCAGCGATCACCACCGCTGAAGATATGAGGTCGGTCGAGAAGTGAATGGCATCTGCCTCCAGCGCCTGGCTTTTGAACTCCTTAGCAGTGCGCATCAGGATCCTCGACCTAGAGAAGTCGATGACTATGGAGATGAGCATGACCGCCAATGCCCAGAGGTTTAGCTCTACATGGACCCCCTTGAAGAGGAGGCGGGACAATGCCTCGTAAACGATCCATGCGCACGTCACGAAGAGGAGCATCGTTTCGATCAAGCTCGAAAGATTCTCGACCTTGCCGTGCCCGTACATGTGGTCTTGATCCGGCGGCTCGTCTGCCTTCTTCACAGCAAAGAACGTTGTCCCGGCGGCGATGAGGTCTATTCCAGAGTGGAGCGCCTCTGAGAGTATGCCCAAGCTGTTGGTCATGATGCCAACTATCAGCTTCATTGAAGTCAGCAACACTGCCGCCGCGACAGAGCTGAGGGCAATCTTTTCCTTCTTATTCATCGGTGCAACATCCTTTTACTCCTCAACGAGGCAGGCGAGATAAAAGGTTACACCTTATTTCAGTCAGTTCGAAGGTTTGCTTACATAAGGGTTCCATGGCCAGTTCCTGTGTTTCCGGGCAAGGGGTTTGCGCTCAAGGTACGAATGGGAGCTATATGTCAAAGAGGTTGAGGCCGGTCTGAGGATCGAACTTACGTTGCATTGCAGGCGAAAGTGCGCGAAGCCAAACCTCTCCGGCAAACACCCTTGAACCCTCTGCAAGGTGCCCGCCAAAGGCGCGACCGTCTTTATCTGCTAGGACGAGGTGTACGTGCACAATGGTGTCGCCATCCTTCATGGCAACGTTGCCAATCCCTGAGGCGATCTCCATGGGTTGGTCGAAGTGGAGCGTCTGGTAGGTCTTCTTATCCTGAAGGTAGTAGTTGAGGGCGGCTTTCTTTAGGGCGCCGATGACGTTGATGGTTCCCGAGTTTACGCCGAGACGGATAGCCGCCTCTTTTATTGCCAATAATAGATCCGCGTCATGGGGTATCTTGATCAAGTACTCCTTAACCAACCGGTATTCCTGTATGCCCATTGCGCTCACCAACCGTAACAATTATGTGATTGTCTGTAAAAAAGATTTTAGCTCTAAGGCAGGCGACGGACGTGCTTCACTTTGTGCTGACAACGGGCAAGTGCAACCTCAGATGCAGCTATTGCGGAGGTAGCTTCCCGCAGCATGCCGTGCCATTCGAGGTCAAGTATGACCTGGCTCACCTGAAGAGGTTCATAGAGGCTGATCCGGACCCCATTTTGGCATTCTATGGTGGCGAGCCGCTCATCAATGCAAATGCAATCGCAAGAATAATGGACATGGTGAAGGCAAGATTCGTGATCCAGACCAACGGGACGCTGGTGGATGCGCTGGATCCGAAGTATTGGAGGAGGATGGATGCGGTTCTGATTTCGATTGACGGGACAGAGAAGACGACTGATGGCTACAGGGGCAGCGGGGTATACTGCCGGGTCATGAGGTCTGCAGCATGGCTGATGGGGCACGGGTTCAAAGGAGACCTTATCGCGCGCATGGCGGTATCGGAGAAGACTGACATCTACGAGGATGTGATGCACCTCGCTGGCAGCGAGACGTTCGATCATGTCCACTGGCAACTCGACGTTGGTTGGAGCGACGCGTGGACCGACTTCGACGGGTGGGTGGAGGGGAGCTATAAGCCCGGCATAAGGCGCCTAGTCGCTAGGTTCAGGGAAGGGTTGGCAGAGGGCAGAGTTCTGGGGATTGTGCCAATCATCGGCATATTGAAGAGGCTTAGGGAAGGCGGAAGCTGCCCCCCCTGCGGCGCCGGAACGGACTCATTCGCAATAATGCCAGATGGCACAATAAGGGCGTGCCCTATTTCGTATGATGCGGAGTGGGCTGTGGCAGGAGACATAAAGCAGAGCACGATTGGGACGCTATCTAAGAAGGAAATATTGGGCGACTGCCTCGAATGTGGCTATCTCAGAGGGTGTGGCGGAAGGTGCCTCTACATGAACAGGGAACGACTCTGGGGCATGGAAGGATTCAGGAAGATATGCTCGATCACGAAGTATACCATAGACGAGGTGTCTACGCTGATTGAAGCCGTCGAGGAGGCTGAGAGGCACAAGTTGGTTGACCCTGATTTGCTCGATTATCCCCCGTTCAACAACTCGACGGAGGTTGTCCCCTGATAAAAAATATTATAAACACACATTCTTATTGTAACGCAGGTGGAAATTTTTGAAAAAGGTAAAGGACCTGATGTCGCGACAAATCGTCTCGGTGGACGAGAAGGCAAACGTCTACGAGATATCGAAGATAATGGATGAGAAGGGCATAGGGTCAGTTATAGTGTTTCATGATGATAAGCCAGTAGGGATAGTGACCGAGAGGGACATAATAACACGCTGTCTTGCCAAGGAGCTAGACCCGAAGAAGACCGTGTCCAAGGAGGTGATGTCATCCCCGCTCGTCTGCGTCGATGAGAATAGCTACGTCTCAGATGCGGCGAAGATGATGATAAGCAAGATGGTAAGGAGGCTCGCCGTCATGGAGGGAGGCAAATTGAAGGGCATCATCACGACATCGGACATGGTAAGGGGAGTAGTTTCGAAGGGCAAGACGACGGAAGAGGCGCTAATCTACATGGCACAGGATTACGAGGTCTTCTGACTCTCATCTTTACCTTTTTTTAGCCGATGGAATGTATATCAGGCGAGGCGGGTTCACCTTCGGTCCACAGCCGGAACGGGTTCATCAGCTGCCACTGCTGCAAAAAGTCCCTGAAATAGATCTGCATTGACTGGACGTGGTTGTTCGGGTTGCCGCTGTTGATCGTCCCGCCCAGTAAATGCCTAATGCTTTCGACAGTTATGCCGCTACCTTTGCAGGAGCGCATCGCCGCCCGTCTTCCTATCCTCAATGTCGTGCCCCTCGCAAGCATTGGGTCCACCAGGCAGCACTAGAGGAGTGAGTCCAGCCACAGCCCCGCGCGTGCCACACCGGCGCTAGAGGAAGGCTTACGGAATTGGCTGGCCACCCATGCCCGTCGGAAACTTCTTTGATGAAAACTTCTTCATGCGACTGATTGAAGGCGCCCCAAAAAAATTTCAGTGGTGGGCCGAGCCGGATTCGAACCGGCGACCACCGCCGTGTAAGGGCGGGATCCTAACCGCTAGACTATCGGCCCGTGCAGAACGATTGGATTATGCCCCTTTAAAATATTGCGACTAATCAGCCAGGTTCTTCTCAAGCTCCTCGATCTTGAGCCTTAGAATGTATACGGTGTCTTGGTTGTTCATGCCGTCCAGCCTTCCTGCACAGGTCGGGCAGTGGAAGTTGGTTTCTATAGCATCCTCGAATGTGAACCTGGTGCCGCATGAGGCGCAACTAAAGAACTGGTTCTCGGTCTCGTAGCTTAGGCGTTCCTTAAGCTTGAACAGTATCTTCTTCTTCTTCGCATTCAGTAGGATGATGAGGCCGGTCTTGTTTATCCTCCAATAATACTTGAACCAGCCGGCATCCTTGTCCCTCACCCGCCGGTATGATACAAGGCTCTGTTCAAAGAGCTGGTAGAGTAGTTTCCTAAGGTTGTTCAGCTTCAGACCGGTTTTTGCAATAAGCTCGTCATCAGTGGTCTCGTCCTGTTCAGAGAGTATCTGGATTAGTTGGACAACTTCCTCCCCGATAAGCTCTCTGGCCACTAAAACAAGACCATCGTTCGGCAATATAGACCACCGACACCCATAGATGCAGATTCGCTAGGATACATAACATCTGATGTGCCTGTCTCTTATACACATCTGA